>JBIOVC010000474.1:0-8982 GCA_044867545.1 Hyphomicrobiaceae bacterium
GATTTCTCGATAAGACAACCTACAGCGGAAGTTTCGATGTTCGATTAACGCCGCGGTGGGTTTTGCCGCTAGTCGGGAAATCAGCCCTTAAGCAACCGAACGTTTACGCCGGTTAGCAAAACGTGTCGCGGCATCTCATACCGGGACGATGATGCGGAGAGGCTTATCGGCAGGCGAAATCTCGACGGGGGATGGGCCGATCACCTCGCCGTCGAGCTCCGTCAGGACGTCCGCCTGGCGAGGTATCACCACCCGGCGGCACGGCACGACGGTAACCTCCGGGTGAGCCTCGACGCGGCCTCGCGCGATGGCGAGAGCCACGCCGAAGAGGGAACTCCGGCATGTGGCCTTTACGATAACGGCGTGGAAACCCTCAGTGCGGATCGTGCGCTCCTTGATCAGCACGAACGGTCCCGCATAGCGCGATGCCTTGGCGACGATCAGCCAAGAGCAGCGGTGGACGCGGCCGTCGATCTCAGCCTCGAACAGCTCGGGCTTCTTCAAGTGCTCGCGGACGAGCGGCAGCGCATAGGCGAGCTTGCCCAAGCGCCGCTTCAGGCCGACGTCGAGGCGGGCGAGCACGCGAGCGTCGAAGCCGGCACCGGCCATGGCGAAGAAGTATGTGCCGTTGGCCCGGCCGCCGACGAACGGGACGCTCGCGCCGTGGATGAGATTGTAGGCAATCCTACGCGGACCGCTGCGAAACCGGATCTCGTGGGCCAGCACATTGCCCGTGCCGACCGGGATGATGCCGAGCGGAAGATCGCTGCCGATGAGGCCGGCGCCGACGCCGCGCACCGTGCTGTCGCCGCCGGCCGCGACGACCGCATCCCACTCGCCCGAGGCTACGGCCTTCACCGCCAGCAGGCGGTCCGCCTCGAAGCTGTCGGCCGCGACGACGTCGATCAGCGCGCCGGCGGCCTCGAGCTCGCGGCACACGTGGCGCAGCAGCCAGCGGCGGCGCATGCCGGCAATCGCATTGTGGATGATGATGAGGCACCTGCGGGGCCTGCCCTGCCGGCGCTCCTCGTTCTCGATGCGCCGCGGCATGCTGGTTGCGACCCCGCGCCACGCTAGCGGTTCAATCAACGCCTCAACGCATGATGACACAGGGCAGATGAGATTGCATGCGTCGGCGGCCGTCGCCCTTATGGGCGGCGCTGGGAGGTCGCGGCATGGTTGAGGACGGCCTCGACGGCGAGGTCCGGGCCGAACTCCTGGGCGCCGTTGATCTTCAAGAGCTGCGCGAGCCGCAGACGGGCCCGATGGACGCGGCTCTTGACGGTGCCGACCTCGCAGCCGGTGATCTCGGCCGCCTCCTCGTATGAAAAGCTCTCGGCGCCGATCAGCATCAGCGCCTCCCGCTGCTCGGGTGAAAGCTGGGTGAGGGCCTTTGCGAAGTCCGCGAGATCGACGTGCCCGTGCTGCTCGGGATGGTGGACCAGCCGGGCGGAGTGGTCGCCGTCGAAATCCTGAACCTCGCGGCCAAGCTTGCGCCGCTCGGATATGAACGTGTTGCGCAGGATCGTGAACAACCACGCCTTCAGGTTGGTCCCTTCCTGGAAGGAATCATAGTGCGACCAGGCCTTGATCAGTGTCTCCTGCACGAGGTCGTCCGCGCGATGCACGTCGCCGCACAGCGAGATCGCGAAGGCTCGCAGGTTCGGTATCGAAGCAATGAGCGCCCGGCGCAACTCGCCCGATGGGCGTGCGCTCCGCCTGCGTGTCGGCTGGGGTTCGATCAATTGTTTGTCTCCGCCCGTTCCAACTGCTCCAGCAGGTCTAAGAATCGGTCGGGAACCGGCTCCTCCACCAGCTTGCCGTAGGAGGCCCTTACGAGCCGTCCGAGGTGTGCGCGCACCTGGGCATCAAGCCGCGGAATTTGCTCGGTCGCGCCAATCATCTCCTCATCCCGGCCGCTCGCGGCATCGTCATTGCTAACCACACTCATTGAAACCTCGGAGCAACCGGCCGCCGCTTCAGGCTGCCGATACGCCGCCATGACCTCGGGCGCCGCAGCCGCTTCGGGTGGCGGCACTCGGCCGCTCGCAGGCGTCTTGGGCGCAGCGGTCGCCTCCGATGCCGAACCAGTCTCGGCAGACTTCGCGGCTATCTTCCCACGTTCTTGGTTCGTACCCATTGGCGCCCCTGCTAGAATGGCTGCGTTCGCAACCACACCCTCTGCGTTGCTCGTTGAACGCGCCGCCTCGGCAGCGGTTCCCGGCGGGCATGGAACTTTTTCCGCCGGAGCGCGTTCGGAATCCGTCAACCATCACAGTGTCTCGAGCAGCCTCAAAGTTCGTTCCTTTTCCTTCGAAGGGGTATCACTGGCCATGTCCATCTCCCAGCAGATCGCTCCCCAGCTTCCCTACCTCAGGCGCTTTGCGCGAGCGCTGTGCGGCCGTCAGAAGAGCGGCGACGCCTATGTCGCGGCGGTGCTCGAGACGCTGATTGCCGACCCCGCGAGCTTCTCGAGCGAGCTGCATCCGCGGATCGCCCTCTACCGGCTGTTCCTGAAGATCTGGGGATCGCTCGATCTCAATGCCAACGGCGTCAGGCAGCCGAGCGGTCCGGAGACGGCGGCAACCCGCAGCCTCGAGGCCATAACGCCGCTTCCGCGGCAAGCCTTTCTGCTGGCCTCGGTCGAAGGCTTCACGCCTGCCGAGGTGGCGCAGATCCTCGACACCGACGCGCGCACGGCGACGCAGCTCATCGACCAAGCGAGCCGCGAGATCGCCGATCACATCACCACCGACGTGCTGATCATCGAGGACGAGCCGCTGATCGCCATGGATCTGACCAGCGTGGCGGAAGGCCTCGGGCACCGAGTTGTCGGCCGCGCACGCACGCACGGCGAGGCGATCAAGGCTGCGCAGCGCAAGCCGCCGGGCCTGGTGCTCGCCGACATCCAGCTTGCCGACGGCAGCTCCGGCCTCGAGGCGGTCAACGAGATCGTGCAGTCGATGAGCGTGCCGGTGATCTTCATCACCGCCTACCCCGAGCGTCTGCTGACGGGCGAACGGCCGGAACCGACATTCCTCATCACCAAGCCGTTCCAGACCGACACGGTCCGGGCGATCATCAGCCAGGCGCTATTCTTCGATGTGCGTGCGGACCCGCGCGGCCGCCAACAGGTGCTCGCATGAGGGGCAGGCAGCGCACTGCTGCCTCATTGCCTCACAGCGATGTCGAGAGGTGGCCCGCGACCCAGCTCGCCGCCGTCGGGGCGGCCGGGCCGCGGGCAGACGAGTCCGAACGAGCGTTCGGGAGGGGGGAGGGGAGGGGGTGCTCGTGCGGCCCGTCCGTCGAGGAACGTGACTTTCGCCCGGAGGTTCCCCGGGGCCAGAAAAAAGCTGCCGCCCGCCGGCAGGGGACAGCACGCTCATCCGGGAGGCGCGCACCAGGTTCCACGGGACCTGAAACATCGGTACGGGTTGGATATCTTTCGGCAAGGCGCGCTGGTCTGCCGCAGGGGACTCCCCAAGTTTCGAGGGCATTGCGTTCGGCGATCGGATGCTGAAAGACTTTCTGCAGGGCCAATTCGGCATTGGCGCGACCCGTGAGACGATTCTCGCGCTCGCCTACCTGCTGATCCTCGCTGCGATCATCTACCTGCTCGGCCGGCGCAGGTACATGGCCGCGTCTGCGCGTGTGCTCGCCGTGCTGGCGCTGATATTTGCCACCGGCAGCCTTGCCGTGCATGCCACCATTGCTGCCGAGTACGGGCCAGGCATGCCCAGGCTTCAGGAAATCCTGCAGCTGCTCGCCGACGGCACGGTGCTGATCGCGGCGCTCCTCGTCTGGCCGGCCGTCCACCTGATCGCCAAGCAGCCTTCCTCGGCGCAATTGAAGGAGGAAATCGGCAGCCAAATGCGCAAGCTCGACGAGTTGCGCTCGGTGCGCAGCGGGCTCGAGCGGGAGGTCGCGGCGCGGACCGACCAGCTGCAGGAGACGGTGCAGCGCTTCGACATCGTGCTTCGCCAGTCACCGGTCAGCGTGTTCAGCCAGAGCGCGGACCTGCGCTACACATGGATTCGCAATCCGCCCCCCGGCTATCCGGAAGACTGGCTCGGCAAGACCGATGCCGACCTGCTCGCCCCGGAGCCGGCGGCGCGAATCACCGAGATCAAGAACCGCGTGATGCAGAGCGGCGATGCGCGGCGAACGGAAATCGTGCTCACTGCCGACGACGATCCGCGCTGGTATGACCTCACGGTCGAGCCGCTCAGGGCGGTCGACGGCAACATCGTCGGCATCACCTCGGCGGCGGTCGACATAACCCACCGAAAGCAGAGCGAACGGCTGCTGGAGATGCTGCTGCGCGAGGTGACGCACCGGTCGAAGAACCTGCTCGCGATCTGCCAGGCGATCGTGCGCCATTCGGCGCCGCGCACGACGGCCGGACGAGCCTACTCCGCGCAGCTCGGGGGCCGGCTCCACGCGCTCGCCATCTCACACGACCTGCTTGTCGAGGAGAACTGGCACGGCGTTGAGCTGGCGAGGCTCATATACGCGCAGTTCGGCCAGCACGCCGATCGCATCGGCAAGCAGATCGAGATCGGGGGGCCGGAGATCACGCTCCGGCCGAACGGGGTCGACAGCCTTGGTCTCGTCGTTCACGAGCTCATAGAGAATGCCGTCCGTTACGGTGCGCTGTCGGCGGCCGGCGGGAAGGTCAGCGTGCGCTGGCGGATGATCAGCTCGGGAGACGAGAAGCAGTTGCAGCTGGTGTGGCAGGAGTCCGGCGGGCCGCCGGTGATGGAGCCGGCCGGGTCGGGATTCGGCCGCGTGCTGCTGGAGGATGCGCTCGGCGTATCGCTCAGAGGCGATGTCAAGCTCGAGTTCCTGCCCGACGGCGTGCGCTGCGAAATCCGCCTGCCCGAATTCCACATCACCCGCAGCGAAGTGCCCCACGACGGTTCCGGCAACGCGTCAAGGCGGGCCGGCTAGTCCTAGTGTCCCGATTCCGAAGTTCGCCTGTGCTCGGTGCTGGGTTTCCGAGCGAACTTCGGAATCATAAGGGACACTAGAATCATAGAGTTGCTAGTGTGATTCAGATCGAGAAATTCGCTCAGAGGGTAGCCGCGAGCGCCGGCGAATTTCTCGATCATCACACTAGAGCCTTCCTGACTGTGACCGATCTGTCATGCCGGAATTGCGCCCCGGCTCGGAGGCCGGGGCAACCTGCGCAATATCCGGCCTGCCTTCGCCGAAGCGAAGCTCCGGCTTCGCGCAGGCAGGGACGCAGACTCACGCAGGAGACCCAGGCTCCTGGGCCCCGGCTCTCCGCGGAGCCTGCCCCGGCCTCCGAGCCGGGGCTCCGGCCGGGGTGACAAGGGGAGCGATTCAATCTCGGCCGGAGAGCCTCTAGGCTCGTTTGGCCGCGCCGGTCTCGGCGGCCTGCTCCGCGGACAGGACGTGGTTCGGCGGGATTTCAGCCTCGATCCGCACGCCGGTCGGCTCCCAGCGCCATGCGACCTTGCCGCCGAGCTGATGCTCGATCGTCGTCTTGACGAGCCGCGTTCCGAATCCGAGCCGCTGGCGACCCTCTTCGATCGGCGGTCCGTTGGATTCCCGCCAATCGAGCACGAGGCGGTCGCGTGCGGAATCGATGCGCCAGGCGATGCGCGCGACACCGCCGGCGATGGAGAAGGCCCCATACTTGGCCGCGTTCGTCGCAAGCTCGTGAAAGGTCATGGTCAGTGCCTGTGCGGCCGACGCCGACAAGCGGACGTCCGGGCCCTCGAGAACGAGCTGCCGGCCGCCGTCCGCGCGCGTCTCGGCCGCAAACGGTCCGACCTCCTGCTCGATCAGCCGCCGGAGCTCCGCGCCCTCGGCCCCGACCGTCGTCAGCAACGACTGCGAGCGGCCGAGCGCTGCCACCCGGGCCTCGACCGCGCGGGCGAGCTCGCGCGCGTCCGTCGTACCCGAGGCGCCCATCCGCACCGCTGCCTGCACCACCGCAAGCGTGTTCTTGGCGCGATGCTCGACCTCGCGCATCATGAGCTGGCGGCGCGCCTCCGTCTCGCGCTGCTCCGTGATGTCCTCGATCGTCATCACGACCCGCGGCGGGCTGCCCGGCAACGGCGAGATCGAAATGCGAACGGGCAGGCGGCGCCGCTCCGCGTTCAGAACGTCGAGCTCGATCGGACCCGACGAGCCCTTGCGTCCTGCCTGCTCGATCTCGGACTCGATCCTGCCGATCGAGCCCGCCGCGAACAGCAGCCGCAGGCCGACCCCGCTCGTCATCAGATCGTCCTCGGTGATGCCGGCGAGCCTCGTCAGCGTACCGTTGACGGCGGTGAGGCGGCTGGTGTCCGCCTCGACGATCGCCATGCCGATTGGGCTCGCATCGAACACGGCGTGAAAGCGGGCGGAGGCGAGTGCCTTGTCCGCTTCCTCGGCACGGCGCGAAGCGAACATCGCCATGCCGATGACCAGGGCGATGGCTGGAATGCCGAACCCCAGGTGCGCTGAGAACTCGTTCCACCAGCGCCGCGCGATCGCACCGCGGTCGCGCGAGACGACGGCAAAGGCCGGGAACTCCGGTATCCGGCGAAAGGCGATCAGCTGCTGCTTGGCGGCCGAACGTGAGGGCGACAGATAGGTCCCGCGGGCTGGTCCGGCATTGGACGCACTGAAGAAGGCCGGCGTCGCCGGACCCGGCGGCTCGACGAGACCCGGCAGTTGCGCCAGGATCTCGCCGTCGGCCCGCACGAGGCGAACCTCGTCGCCCGGCCGGCTGACGAGATCGGAGAAACCAGCCGCCAGCTTGTTCGGGTCGACGGCAATGCTGATGACACCTGAGTAGTCGCTGCCGTAACCGCTCTGGCCGGCGATCATCCGCCGCCGGCTGACCCCGAAGGACAGCTTGCCGTCGTAACGTCCGACCTCGATCTTGCTGATGTGAATGCGGGCGGTGTCCACCGCCTTCAGATCGCGCACCCACTCGCGATCGGAGAGATCGTCGCGCTGGGCGGGATACATGTTGGCCGAGAGCAGCAACCGGCCGCTGGTGTCGACGATCGAGATGGTCCCGACCATCGGCAGCTCGGGCAGCAAGGCCGCGAGCTGCAGGTGGAGCGGGCGCTCCAACTCCTGCATCTGGTGGTTCGCTACGCCCTGCAGCAGGTCGTTCACGCGGTCCGCTGCCAGGCGCTGGCCATCGAGCACGCGGGAGACGTACTCGGTGGCGGCGTCGGCGCTGCGGGTCAGCTCGCGCTCGGCCTCACGCCAAGCCTCGTTCCAGTTGACGATGCCGATCGCCGCAAGCGCCAGAATCGGCACGCTCACGGCAAACGCGGTCACCCACCGCAGCGCAGTCCATCGCAGCGGCCGTCCGCGCTCCCCGGGCAGTCGGCTTGGTAAAGCGACCGGCATGATTTCTCGACGTCAGGACAAAACTGGACACGAAACCGGGCTCGAGTATGCACAGGAATGACGGCACGTCTTCAAGTGCCGGGCCCCGCCTCGAAGCGCACCAATCGCCGCAGCGACCGTCACCCACAAGCCTTCTTCGGCCAGTTGACAAAAACGAATGCGCCGCAATTGGGGCAGCGAGATGGTGGGGGCAAAGCGGTACGTATGCTTCCTAATCGCAACTGGCATGCCGCGGTGCGGGAGCCGTCGCGCGCGCCGATGATCGCGTCGGTATGCCATCCATGCACAGCTGAACGTCCGTCCAGACCTCAAGGAATTTCAGCGAGGCCGACGGCGATGCCGACACGGCAGCAGCCGTCCGAAGCTGGTGCTGATCGTGGCGGCAGCGATGGCTTGCCCCTGAGAAGCGGCCGCAAGTATGCCGCCTCCCGGCCGGTCCGCATATCGGCTGAAACCCTGACTTGCCCGCGGTTCAGGCCCGAACACCAGCGCGCGACCAAGGTGCGCGCATTGCTGGGATGCGCCGGCATCGCCGCGTTGCACACACAGCCCTTCGCCTCCCGTTCGGCCGCGGCATTCCCGATGGTGTGCGGAACCTCGCCGTGAAGCCGCACGTTGGTTGAGATCACCCGGGACGGCCAAATTGGAGGAGTGTGATGCGAAACCTGTTGGTCTTAACGGCGGCCCTGGCACTGACGAGCTTTGCGGCGACGCGAAGCGAGGCAGCCCCGCTCGGTGCTGCGGCCGGGACACCGGCTCTGAACACAACGGCAGAAGACACGGGCGTGCAGCAAATCAGTCATCGAGGCAATCACCATTGCGCATGGCGGCGTACCTACAGAGGCAGCCAGCGTGTGTGCTGGTGGTCGGGTCGCAGTTATGGGCCCAGCATCTATTTCCGCTTCGGTCCTGACCGGCGCTACGACCGGCCCTACCGGCGCCATTGGCGCGACCGCGGCTAAGTGGGAACTCACAACCCCTGCCGCTGCCGAGCCACCTCTTCCCGGGGTGGCTCGTCACACTTTCGCCCAAGCATGGTGAGCAGCCGCGCGGGGTCCACGGAAAGGAAACTTTCTGAATAGACCCGCGTTGGTTGGTCATGCCGTTTCGACGGCTCCTAGTCCACTTCCCTCGCAAAAATTTTGGAGGCTTGCATCATGAGGAACCTGCTGACGACGATCTCGGTCGCGAGCTTGCTCGCGATTACGCCGGCGCTGGCGCAGCAGCCCGCGCCGACGACACCTCCGTCGAGCATGCCGGAAAAGTCCGAACCGATGCCTGACAAATCGATGCCCGAGAAGACGACGCCGAAGACGCCGGGGGCTCCGGGCGCCAGCACCGACGCTCCGAGCGCCAAGCTTGCGCCGGCCAGCATCGGCGACCAGCGGGCGAGCGATCTGCTCAATGCCCGCCTCACCAATGCTGCCGGTGAGACCGTCGGCGATGTGAACGACCTGCTGCTCGACAAGAGCGGCAAGGTCACGCACGTCGTCATCGGCGTCGGCGGCTTCCTCGGCATCGGCGAGCGTAACGTCGCGCTGAAGTTCGAGCAGGTGCAGATCTCGCGCGACGCCAACAATCGTATCAACGCGAGCGCGAACG
>JBIOVC010000475.1:0-2711 GCA_044867545.1 Hyphomicrobiaceae bacterium
GAGACCGCTGTCGCAAGTGCCATCAGGGTGGCGATGAGGATGCGCATGGCAATTCTCCAGTCGGTGTTGCTGTGCAGCTGTCGCTGCGTCCGGTCAGGCGCGCAGGAGCGGGGTGAGGTCGGTGAGCGCCTTCACGGTCGCGTCTGCTTTGTAGCCCAGCTCTTCCGGGACCTCGGCGGCACTGCGCTGGATCCAGAACGTCCTCAACCCCGCGGAGGCCGCTCCGCAGATGTCCCAGCTGTTGGAAGAGATGAAGCCCAGCTCGGTATTGGTCACCTTCAGGCGCTCGGGCGCGAGGTTGTAGACACGCGGGCTGGGCTTGAAGACCCCCACCTCCTCGATGCTGATGATGTCGTCGAGGACGTCGCGGATGCCGGCGCTCCTCGCCGCGGCCTCGAGCATCCTGGGCTCGCCGTTCGAAAGGATCGCAAGCTTGATGCCGTCCTTCTTGAGTGTCTCGAGACCGGGCTTCACATCCGGAAACGCCGCCAGGCTCAGGTAGGCATCCATCAACTGCTTCTTCTTCTCGGCGGTCAGATCGAGCTGCAGGCTCTTTGCTGCCCAGACCAGGCCGTCCTCGGTGAGCCCGCAGAAGTCCCGATGGCGCCCCATGATCGTGCGCAACAGGCTGTATTGCAGCTGCTTGGTGCGCCAGATCTGC
Organism: Hyphomicrobiaceae bacterium; assembly: GCA_044867545.1. GTDB lineage: Bacteria > Pseudomonadota > Alphaproteobacteria > Rhizobiales > Hyphomicrobiaceae > DATLZB01. Next base: position 662 of record JBIOVC010000475.1, read on the forward strand.
GCGAGCTGGTCGCCCTTTCCACTGAACAGCCGCCCGCACAGCGCAGTGACGGAGAGCACATCGAACAGCGTGCCGTAGGCATCGAAGGCCAGCGCCTTGATGCCCTTGATCCGGACGGGTGCCGTCGACATTTCGCCCTCCCTGTCCACGGCGCCGCGGCTTGTCAGCGGCGATGCTTGCCAGGTGTCCAGCCGCCAACGCTCAGATACTTCTCGCCGGAGGAGGTCGGCCCGGTCTCGAGCGGCGTCGCCATCGTGTCGTTCCAGCGGTTGAGGAATCCGAACAAGGCGATGGCGCCCACGATCTCGACGATTTCATCCTCGCTCCAGTACGTGCGGAGCCGGTCGAAGTCCTCGTCGGTGACGGCGTTCGGGACCGCGCCCGCTGCGAACGCGAAGTCGAGAGCCGCCCGCTCGGCAGCGCTGTAGAGCGGGCTCGTCTGATATTCCCAGATGGCCGCCAGCTTGGGCTCGTCGACGCCCAAGAGCGCGGCACGCTCAATCGTATGCGCCATGCAGTAGCGGCAACCGGCCGCGCGGCTGGCGACGTGGGCGATCAGCCGCTTCAGCCCGCGATCCACCTTGCTCTCCGGATCCCAGACGGCGGACGACAATTGCGCAAACGCCTTCACCAGCTTTGGACTGCGCTGCATGATGAGGACGCTGTTGGGCACGAAGCCGAGGTTCCTGCCAACCGCCTCGAAATGCTCCTCGAGCTCCGGCGTGTGATCGGCCGGCAGCGGTGCGAGCCGCGGTGAGCGCGTATCCATCTGCACCTCCCTCAGGTCAGGCGACCTCGCCGCGGGCCGGGTAGTCCTTGGCAATGACGAAATCGACGGCCTTCAGCAGCTCGGCAAAGTTCGGCCGGGCAAACGGCATGGTCTGGATGATCGACCAGTAGAGCGTCCCGTCGGGGCGCACCAGGAAAACGCCGGGCTCGCTGAACTGGGCGGGCTCCTCTATCCCGAGCGACGTCTTGCCCCGGCTCGTCGAAATGAACAAACCCCAGGTCCGCGCAGTGGCGAGGTCCAGCCCGTACCCCACCGTCAGGTCACCAAGCTTCCACTCGGCGGCGGCTTGGCCGGCGCGCTCCTCGACGTCGCTGCTCAACGCCACCACCTCTACTCCGCGGGAGCGAAACTCCGGCAGCAGCTTGGCGAGCTCGCCCAGGTAGCCGCGGCAGATGGGGCAATGCAGCCCGCGATAGAAGACGACAAGAGTGAATCGTTCCGGCTTCTGCTCAGACAACGTCCAGGTTTGTCCGGCGACGGTCGGCACGGAAAGTGTCGGCACTTTGCTGCGTGGCAGAATCTTGCTCACATTCGCCTCCTCACTCAGTCTCGGGTTGCTTCGCGTTTTCCTTGCCGCAGCGGAGCCAGTGTCGAATGCACTGCATCGCGCACGACGCGGGGGTCGACGCCGAGCTTGGTCATCACGCGCAGGCCCTGAACGAAGGCGACGAGCTGGCGCGCAAACCGGCGGGGCTCGGTGTCTGCCGCCAGGTCCCCTTGTTGCCGGGCCTCCTCGAGGCGGGCGGCCAGGGCTTCCTCCAGGCGGGCAAGGGCCTTGCGCAGGAGCGCGGCGATCCGCTCCTCGCCGGCGCCGATCTCGACGGCCGTGTTGGTCAGCAGACAGCCGTGCGCCGGGGCATTGGCGGCCGGCCGCTCGTCCGCGATGTCAGCCAAGAACCTCTTGATTGCAGCCGCCGCCCTGTCTCCGCGCGCGAGCCGCTCCAGCTTGGCCCGCGTCACCGTCTCGAGGTAGTGCTCGAGGGAAGCAAGAAACAGCGCGTTCTTGTCGGCGAAGGCCGCATACAGGCTCGAGCGGTTCACACCGGTCGCCTGGACGATGTCGTCCACCGACGTGCTCGAGAATCCGCGCTCCCAGAACAGCGCCGTTGCCGTGCGCAGCATCTCGTCACGATCGTAGGCACAGGTACGCGACATTCCGGAGGATCGCCTCGGTGGGTCTTACCCCATCAAACTGGAACGACCATTCCAGAATGTCAAGCGAGCTTGGCGCAGCGTGGCCAGCCCGCACCTTCCTTGAAA
>JBIOVC010000476.1:0-15564 GCA_044867545.1 Hyphomicrobiaceae bacterium
ATGACGAGCTTCGGGCCGGCGTGGCGATGGCGCTCGGCATGCCGCCGCCCTCCGACACCGTGCTGGCAGCGGAGCACCCTGCAGCCTCGCCACGCCAAGCGGGCGGCACCTCGGTCGAGCTCAAGGCCGACAACGGCGGCCATTTCACTACGGTCGCGCAGATCAACGGCCGCCCGGTAGAGGTGATGGTCGACACCGGGGCATCGATCGTCGCCCTGAGCTACAGTGACGCAGTACGCGCCGGCGTGTTCGTGCGCCCGAGCGACTTCACCCAGCGCGTCAATACTGCCAATGGCGTCGCCCGCATCGCGCCGGTCGTGCTCGACAGCGTCAGCATCGGCGATGTCACACTCTACGACGTGCGGGCTGCCGTGAGCGAGCCGGGGCGGCTCCAGACCACGCTGCTCGGCATGACCTTCCTCAGCCGGCTCGCCCGCACCGAGATGCGCAACGGCGTGCTGGTGCTCGAGCAGTAGGCGCGCGGCTCGAGCGATACCTCGGCCGATCTGCGGCGAATCCCCTCCGGCTGGATCGTTGGCTTGGCGGCGGCGTTGAATTAGTGTCCCGACCGACCGCTCCCGCCTTCTAGCCAAGAGCTCCCCAGATGCTGCCGATCCCCCGCGCCGATCTCAAACCCAACACGGCCGATTTCGAGCGGCTGCCGCTCGTCAAGCCCACCGGCTTTCGTGAGTACGACGCGCGCTGGCTGTTCCCCGACGAGATCAACCTGATGGGCCTCAATGCGGTCGGGCTCGGTCTCACCGCGTTGTTCGACAAAAAGCGCGTACCGAAGCGCTTCGTCGTCGGCCACGACTTCCGCTGGTACTCCGGCGCGGTGAAGCAGGCGCTGATCAACGGCCTGATGGCCGGCGGGGCGGAGGTCTACGACATCGGGCTCGCGCTGTCGCCGATGGCCTACTTCGCCCAGTTCGCGCTCGAGGTCGAAGGCGTGGCGATGGTGACGGCAAGCCACAACGACAACGGCTGGACCGGCATCAAGATGGGGCTCGAGCGGCCGCTGACGTTCGGGCCCGACGAGATGACGGCGCTGAAGGAGATCGTGCTCGCGGGCAGGTATGAGGCGCGGACCGGCGGGCGCTACACATTCGTGCCGGACGTCGGCGAGCGCTACATGGCCGACCTCACCAACCGGTCGAAGCTCAAACGCCGGCTCAAGGTGGTCGCGGCCTGCGGCAACGGCACGGCCGGAGCGTTCGCGCCGCAGGTGCTCGAGCGGATCGGCTGCGAGGTGGTCCCGCTCGATACCGAGCTCGACCACAGCTTCCCGCGCTACAATCCGAACCCGGAAGACATGAAAATGCTGGATGCGATCGCGGAAGCGGTCCGCGAGCACAGGGCCGACGTCGGCCTCGGCTTCGACGGCGACGGCGACCGCTGCGGCATCGTCGACAACGAGGGCCACGAGATCTTCGCAGACAAGGTCGGCGTAATGCTGGCCCGCGACATCTCGAGCCGCCACAAGGGAGCGAAGTTCGTGGTCGACGTCAAGTCGACGGGGCTCTTCATGACCGACCCCGTGCTGATCGCCAACGGCGCCACGACTGCCTACTGGAAGACCGGGCACTCCTACATCAAGCGCTACAGCCACGAGACGAAGTCGCTCGTCGGCTTCGAGAAGTCCGGGCACTTCTTCTTCAATCCGCCGCTCGGGCGCGGCTATGACGACGGGCTCGTCGCTGCGCTCGCGGTCTGCGACATGCTCGAGCGCAATCCCGGCAAGACCCTGGCAGACTTGAAGAACGCGCTGCCCAAGACCTGGCAGTCGCCGACGATGTCGCCGCATTGCGCCGACGAGACCAAGTACGGCGTGGTCGATCGCATCGTTGCGATCTACAAGGAGCGGGCGGCTAGGGCTGAGAAGATCGCGGGACAGAAGGTGCGCGAGCTGGTCACCGTCAATGGCGTGCGCATCGTGCTGGAAGACGGCACCTGGGGGCTGGTGCGCGCCTCCTCCAACAAGCCCGAGCTCGTCATCGTGGTCGAGAGTCCGACGTCGGAAGCGAACATGCGTGCGATCTTCGCCGACATCGATGGGCTGATCTCGTCCAAGTTTCCCGAGGTCGGGCCGTACAATCAGAAGATCTAACCGGGCTCATGCCTCCCCGATCAGGGCCTGCGCGGCGCCGCCGAGAATGAGCTGCTTGTCCGCCTCGGATACCTTCAGTGAGCGGACCAGCGCGACGGTGTCGTACTGCCCCATGTCGAAGGGATAGTCGCTGCCGAGCAGCACGTGGGAGGGGCCGACCGAGCCGATCAGGAACTCAAGCTGCTCTCTGGCATGCAGGATGGTGTCGTAGAGCAGCCGGTCGAGAGATGCGGCGGGACCGTCCTTCAGGTGCGCCTTGCCCTCCGGCCTGACCTTCCAGCCGTGCCGGAAGCGGCCGGCCTGGTATGGGGCGAAGCCGCCGCCGTGGGCGAAGCAGAAGCGGATGCCGGGGTGGCGCTCGATGACGCCCCCGAACACGAGAGACGCAATGGCGATCGTGGTCTCGAGCGGGTTGCCGATCAGGTTCTGCAGGTAATACGACTTCATGCGCTCGCGCCCGACTATGTTGTAGGGGTGAACGAGCATGAATGCGCCGAGCTCATCGGCAGCCTGCCAGACCGGCTCGAGGGCAGGATCGTCAAGGTTGCGTCCTTGAACGTTCGAGCCGATGTGCGCGCCCTTGAGGCCAAGCTCGCGCATGGCGCGGCGCAATTCTGCGGCGGCGCGGTCAGGGGTCTGCATCGGCAGCGTCGCCAGCCCGCGGAAGCGATCGGGGTGCTCGCGGACGAGGCCCGAGATCGCCTCGTTGAGGAGCGCTGAGGTCGCGGCGGTGAGGGCAGGCTCCTGGTCGTAAAGGAAGGTTTGCGGGACGTTGGAGACGAGCTGGGTATCGACCTCCATTGCCTCCATGTCCTTGAAGCGCTGGTCGAGGTCCCAGGCCTTCCTCGGGAACGGCTTCTGCACCAGGTTGGCGATCTCCAGGATCGCCTCGTCGGCGTCGATCGGCGTCAGCTTCAAGGTGAGGGAGTGCACCTCTTTGCGCAGCGCTTCCATCATCGCTTGTGTGAACACGTGAGTGTGGATGTCGATGATCCGTGGGCGGCTCACGACCCGATCTCCTCGTTGAGCGCCGCTTGGATGAGACGGCGTGTTGCTGCGACGGCCTCGGCTGCCGCTTCGGCGGGAGCTCGCCCCCAGATCGCAGGGTTCGGGGCCTCGAAGCTCAGATGGCCGCGGTAGCCCTTCTCGGCGAGCAGACGGAACACGCCCCGCCAATCGACAACGCCCTGTCCGGGCACCAGGCGGTCGACCGGGCGCTTTACGTCGCCGACCGGCGTGCTCGGCACGTCAGAGTACTGGAAGCCAAAGATCTCCTCGCCCGTCACTTCGGCAAAGCCGCGCCCTGGCCGGCCGCTGCGGTGAAGGTGGTAGGCGTCGAGCATCAGACCGCAATTGGCACGGCCGGCCCCGGCAAGGATCTCGCGGGCGACCTCGAGGCGGTTCAGGACCTCGTGCTGGGAGTTGAACTCGAGCGCAAGCCGCAAGCCATACTCGCCGGCGATGTCGGAAGCCGCCTGCAGGTTGGCGATCGCCTCGGGAATGGTTCCGGTGACGGGGCCGGGCGTGCTCATGATCATTTTGCAGTCCAGCGCGACGGCATTAGCGCAGGTTTCTCGGAAGACACCGAACAGGCGCCGCTGCTCCTCACCCTCCGAAAAGAGCCAGCCGTACTCGACACCGAGCGTGCAGACGGGGATACCGGCCCGCCGGATCAGGTCGAGCACCGCATCGTTCGACAGGCCGCGCTCATAGCAGCGCTTGAAGTCGATACGGCGCAGCTCGACCGCGTCGAAGCCTGCCTCACGAGCAGCCCGCAGCGCCCCCTCGAGCGGGGTCGTATCGAGCGTCCAGGTATGCAGGGCGAGAGGGAAGTCGCGCATGGCGCCGGCGATCCTCATGTGGTTCCGGCCTGCGATACGCGCATGCGCCGCCGAACCTCGCTCACGATGGGCAGGACCAGGGATGCGATGACCAGACACAGCAAGACGGCGGAGAGCGGGCGCTCCACGAATATGGAGAGGCTGCCGAACGACAGCAGCAGCGACTGGCGCAGGGAAACCTCGAGCAGGGGAGCCAGCACGAGCGCGAGCACCATGGGCGCGCGGGGGATATCGAACTTCATCATCAGCCAACCGACCAGGCCGAAGACAAGGCAAATCCAGATCGTCGTGTCGTCAAGCGTAGCGGCATAGGCGCCAACCAGCGAGATCACCAGGATGCCGGGCGCAAGATAGACGTATGGAACCCTGAGCAGTGACGCGAACAGGGGGGCAAGGGGCAGGTTTATGACCAACAGCATGACGTTGCCGACAAACATGCTGGCGATCAGACCCCATACCAGCTGAGCCTGCTCCGTCATCAGCATTGGCCCCGGCCGGATGCCGTGCAGGATGAGCGCGGCGAGCAGCACCGCGGTGCTCGCCGAGCCGGGTATGCCGAGAGCCAGCATCGGGATGCAGGCGCCATGCGCAGCTGCGTTGTTGGCGGATTCGGAGGCTGCGACCGCGTCGATCGCGCCTTTGCCGAAGCGCTCGGGGCGGCGGCTGAATCGCCGCTCGGTGACGTAGGCCATCATAGCGGCGATCGTCGGACCGGCGCCGGGCATGATGCCGACGAAGAAGCCGACCAGCCCACCGCGAACGATCGCCATACGGCTCTCGGTCCACTCCTGGGTGGTCAGCCACATGTCGCGCAGGCGCGCGCGGATGGGCTGAAGGTCCTGGACCCGCTCCAGCGAGGTCAGCACTTCGGCGATGCCGAAGATGCCAATCGCCACGGGAAGGAAATCGATGCCCTCCACAAGCTCGACGTAGCCGAAAGTGAGCCGAGGCGTACCGGCGATCGGATCGACGCCAACCAGCGCGATCATCAGACCGAACAGCGCGGCTATCAACGCCTTGGCCGCCGAGGAGCCGCCGAGGCTCGCGGTAGCGGTTATGCCGAGCGTGGCGAGCAGGAAATACTCGGGCGCATTGAATTTCAACGCGAACTCACTGAGAGGCGGGGTGACGAACACGACCGCAACGCATGCGGCCACGCCGGCGAGGAACGAGCCGATGGCAGCGATACTCAATGCCGCGCCGGCACGGCCCTGACGGGCGATCTGGTAACCGTCGACCGCCGTCATGACGCTCGCTGATTCACCCGGCACATTGACCAGCACAGACGTCAACGTGCCACCGTACTGGCCACCGTACATGATGCCGGCGAGCATCATGATTGCGGAGACCGGCGGGAGACCGAAAGTAAGCGGCAGGAGCAAGGCCATCCCGGCGGCCGGGCCGATACCGGGAAGCGTGCCGACGATCTGGCCGATCACGACACCGACGAAGATCAACGACAGGTTGAAGGACGTGAACGCCGTACCGAAGCCTTGGCCGAGCAGCTCGAGCGTTGCCATGCGGAACGTGCTCCCGGCTTGCCGTCAGTAGAGTCGGATGGTGCCGCTCGGAAGCGGCAAGCCGAGCCACCATACGAAGATCACCTGAACCACGCCTCCGGTAATGGCCACGGTCGCGAGGCTCGGAAGCAGTGGTCGCTGCAGGACGACGAGCAACAGAAATGTCATGAACAGCACGCCGCTCACCACGAGGCCAAGCAGCGGCGCCAGGATCGGTACTGCGACGAGACCGGCGAAGGTCGACAGGGCACGCACGAGCGCCGGCCCGTCGGGCCACTCCACCCCATCGCCATTGCCGTCGTCTTGGCTGGGGCGCCAAACTTCCGCCAGGCAGAGACCGGCCACCACGACGCCGGCCGCCACCAGCCATAGCGGAAGGAAGGCGGGACCCGGCGTCGTTCCGCTCCAGTAGCCGAGGTCCCAGGTGCTGAGCAGAACGACGGCCGACAGCGTGACGACGGAGGCTGCCGGTGCGAGCTCTCTCAGTCTCATCGCTGTCGACCCTGCAGTGCTCTCGTCGATGTCGGCCGCGGCAGCACGCCGAGGCATCGACAACGACTACTTCTTGGCCAGACCAACGGCTTCCATCAGGTTTCTGAACTTGGTCTGCTCGGCCTTGAAGTACTCGCCGGCCTTGGCCCCGCCGTAGAAGTCGCTGCGCTGGAACCTCTGTGCCAGCCCGTCCTTCCAGGCCTTTGTCTCGACGACCTTCTTGAACTTGTCTTCCCACCACTTGGCAACTTCCGGGTCCATGCCGGGCGGACCCGCGACGCCCCAGAACTGCCCGAACACGACATCGTAGCCCTGCTCCTTCATGGTCGGGATGTCCTTGTAGGCGGCCTCCGGACGACGCTTCTCAGACATGATCGCCAGCGCGCGGGCCTTGCCACTCTGAAAGACCGGCAACCCCTCCTCGAGCGTGCCGTACGTGATCTCGACGTTGCCGCCGAGGAACGAGGCCAGCGCAGCCGAGCCCCCGTCATAAGGGACGTAGGTGAGCTTGACGCCGCCGGCCTTCTCGATCAGTGCCGTCGCCAGATGGTCTGTACTCGCAGTCTGGGCGCCTGCGACCCGCAGCTTGCCTGGACTGGCCTTGGCCGCCTCGATCAGGTCCTTCATGGTCTTGTAGGGCGAGTTCGGCTGCACCAGCAGCACGAGCTCGGACTGGATGAAGCCGGCGATCGGCGTGAGCTGGTCGACGACGGAGGGCTGCCCCTGCTGGATGGGGGTCAGGAACACCGGGGAGGCAAGGGTGAGGAGGACGTTCTCGTCGCCTTTCTTGCCGAGCACGAAATTATAGGCATTGGCCCACGACCCGCCCGGCCGGTTCTGAACTGCGACAGGGACCGTCGCGATCTTTTCCTCGCCCAGGATCTTGACGACGGTGCGCATGATTACGTCCGGTGTGCCGCCTGCACTCGACCCGACGGTGATCTCGACCGGGCCCTTGGGGGCTTTGCCCTGGGCAAGCGCGGGTGATGAAATAAAGCCTGCCGCCAAACCCATGGCGACTGCCACCGCCACGGTAAGAGCAGGCGCACGGAGAGCGCACTTTCCGCTCATAGCATTTCCTCCCTAATTCGTTTTTTCATTCTACGGACAAGAGGCAGGAAACCTAAGGGGCGTGCGAAAGGCGGTCAACAGCAATCGGACGGCCGATTGCAGCGCCTCGACAGCCGAGCCAATTTCCTGCACGCTGCGCGCCCCATCATTTGTTCGGGAGGCGCGTGCAGATGTCGAAGAGCCAGGCCGCGCGGCTGATTCCAGCCGCAGATCTCGAGCGTTTCACCGAACGCTGCTTCGTCACTTGCGGGCTGCCGCAGGCCGATGCGCGCAAGGTCGCCTCGCTGATGATCCAGTCGGACCTGCGCGGAACCGACGGCCACGGAATCTTCCGGCTGCCACAGTACTGCAAGCGCATCCGCGACGGCGGCATCAATACGCGGCCGAACATCCGGATCGCGTCGGAACGTACCGCGCAAGCGCTGGTCGATGGCGACAACGCGATGGGGCACCTCGTCGTCGCCCGGGCGGCAGAAATTGCAATTGCGAAAGCGCGGAACGCGGGCGTTGCATGGGTCGGCATCCGCGGCAGCAATCACGCGGGCTGTGCTGCGGTCTACGCGAAGATGCCGCTTGCGCATGACATGATCGGCCTCTACGTCGCTATGGGAAACGCAAATCACGTGCCGCCCTGGGGCGGGACCGAGATGCTGCTCAGCACCAACCCGATCGCGATTGCCGTGCCCTCGGGACAACGCCCGCCTGTGGTGCTCGATATGGCGACGACGACTGCCGCCTACGGGAAGATCAAGCTGGCGGCGCAGCGGGGCGAGAAGCTCCCCGTCGGCTGGATGGTCGACCGCAACGGCGAGCCGCTCACCGATCCCGCGCGCGCCAACGAGGGCTTCCTGCTGCCGATCGGCGGCGCCAAGGGCTACGGTCTCGCGCTGATGTTCGGCTTGCTTGCCGGCACGCTCAATAGTGCCCAGTTCGGGCGCTCGCTTGTCGACTTCAACGCAGATCCGAACACGCCGACGAACACCGGCCAATTCATAGTGGCGGTCGACATCGCGGCCTTCATCGATGTTGATCAGTTCAAGCGCGACGTCGATAAAGTCTGGGCGGAGATGAAGTCGTCTCCCACCATGCCGGGCTTCGACGAGGTGCGGCTGCCGGGAGAGCGCTCGGCCGAGTTCGAGGTGGAGCGCAGCCGCAAGGGCATACCGATCGGGCTGGAGCTTGCCGGCGCGCTCGATCGCCTCGCCAAGGAGCTCGACGTCGAAGCGCTGTAACAGAGGATCTTGCCATCACACGGAGGAAACCGTGACTGCTCCCAATACGACCGACGGCCAACGCTCCGCCGTGCTGCGTCCGTCCGAGCGGCCGCGCATCGATCGGGGCGGCGGAGCGAGCACGGTACAGCTCGTGACGCCCGAGGTCGGCTCGACCTCCGTCCTCAACGGGATCACGAGCTTCGCACCCGGAGCGTCGATTCCGCTCCACAAGCACAACTGTGAGGAAAGCGTACTGGTGCTCGAGGGCAAGGCGGTGATCGAGGTCGACGGCGAGACGCGTGAGCTGCAGGCGCTCGACACGACCTGGATCGCGGCGAACGTGCCGCACCGGTTCGTCAACGCCTCGGCCGATGCGCCAATGCGCATCTTCTGGACCTACGCCTCGATCGATGCAGACCGCACCATCATCGCGACCGGCGAGACCCGCCCGATCGCCGCCGAACGCGGCGCGCCGCGCCGCACCTAGGCATCCCCTGCCGCGACGGCGTTCCTTCAGGGGCGATGCACCGGCTCCGCGAATTCCTCCGCGATCTCGGCGAAGGCGCCGGCGAGCGGCTCGAATTGGAACCGCACGATGTGGCGGCCGGCCGGAACACGAACGGCGCGGAACAGCACGTTCGCCTTCAGAACCTCGGTGGGGAGTTCATCGACCATAGCAGTCCACCAAGGATGCCAGACGTCGTTCAAGAGGACGAACCCTGCCTGTTCGGCCAACACTTCGATCTCGACTATGGTGTTCTCGTAGCGAAGTATGCTCGCCTTGCCGGGGAAGGTGCGTCCGGCAGTGCGAACGGCTTGCGCCCCCAATCCCACTGGCGGCCGCTCCAGCAACACCGTGCGCTCCGGATCGAACTTGGGCCAGGCGCCGGTCTTGATCAGAGCACTGAAGTCTGCGGTCTTCCAGTCCGCGACGTACATGGCTCGCGGCAGCGCAAGCGGATTCTCGTAGATGAAGGCGTCCGAGGTCTGAGCGATCAGCCTCAGGTCGCCGGGACGCAGCCATTTGTCGATCCGTTCCACCGGGATCGGCGTGGCAATGAACCTCAGGCCGAGCAGATCGGCGAGAAGCGAGCGATAGGACGGAAACAGCGGCGTAAATCGCCGCTGGTCCCAACCGGCGACGGTATCGTCCGCGCCCACCGCATCGCTCACCACGTCGAGCCGCAACGGATTGTAGCCGAGCACATGGTCGAAGCCGTGCACCAGCGGCGCGTTCGGCCACTCGAAGCCGAGGCCGGCAAGCTCGACGCGGTCCCTGCGCGGGGACCCAGGCTCGCGCTTCGACATAGCCTTGAGCAGCCTGATCGTCGGGTTCCTGCAATCGCGTTTCAGCACATCGTAACGCGCCACCGGAAGCGCGGTCGATTCATTGGGACCGTTGTTGACAGCAAGGTCCGCGGTCATCAGGAGAGCAAGTCCGGTCAATCCGACCAACGCACGCCGTGGGCAGAGCCTGTCCAGAGCCCGGATCGCGACGGCGGCGAGCGCCAGCCACGCCAGCCCCAGCGCTATCGGCCTTGCAGCGTCGGCAAGATGGCCCACGCGAGCGGCAACGATGATGGCCAGCAACAGGATCGCGCCGACGAGGCCAGCCTCCAGCCATCGCTGCTTGCGTGTCGCGGCAGGCTGCGCCCCTGTGATCATCAGGTGTGCAAGGTAGCCCGCAATGATCGCCGTCAGGCCGCCAACCATGAAGGTCGCATCCGCCGGCCGGCGAAACAAGCGCACGCCTGGCAGGTAGTCATAAGAGAAGTGGTAGATCGGGCTGTAGGCGCCGAGGCCGTATCCCAGGAGCAGGATGGCAGCGATTGTGAAGTAGCGGATCTCCCCCTTCCATGCGGCACCACGCGCGAGCCCGATCGTGACGATGAGCAGTATCGGCAGGGCGCCGATATAGAGCTGGCTCATGTTCTGGGACAGCGTCAGCTCGCGTGGGTCCCAGGCCGTGCTGTAGGGGCCCCAGTACTCGACCTTCGGATCGAGTGCACCGTAGAGATCGCCGATCACGCTGGTCAGCAACGAGGCCGGGTGCAACGAGCCACGCACGGCCTCGGCGAACGCAATGCTCGACCTGCTCGAGGATTCAACGAAGAGATAGGTGAGGAGCAGCGGAACCGCCACGATTGCCGTTGCGGACGCGGCAGCGGAACAGAGTGTCGGCACGAGCCGCATCGCCTCCGCACGTGGCGAGGCGTTCATTACGACTTGCGCCAGGACGTAGCCCGCCAACACATAGGCTGCAAGCAGTGCGACCTGGTTGGGCTCGACAAGCATCAGCCCGCCGGCGAGGCCCGCAGCTATGCCGTGCCAGGCCGAGCGCCGGGCGAGCGCGCGGGCAAGCAGCCAAAGGGTCAGAGCGAACAATGCATAGCTTTGGATTTGTCCGATGTGCTGGACCCGCCAGGCGGCCGACGCCCCGAACGAGAACGCCAGCGCCGCTACGATACCCCCTGCCGGGTGCCAGCCACGGTCCCGGAAGAATAGGAGGATTGCCAACCCGCCCAAACCGAGGAGGCCGAACACATACCCATCGACGACGGCGAAGCTTGGCTCCGGATTGAAGTAGGCAATCAGCAGTGCCGGCGAGAAGATCAGCGACTGCGGATCGGCAATCTGCGGCGCGCCACCAAACACATTGGGAGCCCAGAATGGCGATTGTCCGGTGTGCAGTGCATTGGCGAGAAACTGAAGCTGGGCATAGAAGTGCGCCTTGGCGTCGTAAGGGATGGTGAGCCCGCCGATGAGCCACGGTGCCGACAGTGCGAGCCAGGCAAGCAAACAGGTGGCATACGCCGCCGTTTGCAGCCGCAATGGCGCAGGCCACGAACCGGCCGAGTCAAGACTTCTCCGGCGCGGCAGCGGCCATGCTGTGCGCGCCGACACCTGCCGGACACTCATCGCTGTTCGCACCGCGCAAGCCGGACTGCGGCCCCAGCGGACCGTGCCTGCAAGGTGTGCGCTTCCCTCCCTGTGCCTACCGGCAGCGTGCCGCCGTGCCCCGGATCGATCGATTGTTTGTTATCCCGAGGCCGCTACTTGAGCCCGGCCAACAGCCGATTGCAACTGAAATTGCGGAAGGTGCCGCGGTCGATCACCGACAGCATAGCCTCGAGACAGAGACTTGGTTGCGGGACGGATCGTCCGACTGCCGACGAACCCAGTCGGCTATAGCAGGGTCCAGAGGAAACGCAGCGAGATCAACGAGAGGAATGTGGCGAACGCCAGCTCGAGCTGGCGGCGCGGCAAGCCGTGGGCGAGGCGGACGCCAAAGGGCGCCGCAAACACGCTTGCCGGGATGATGACCAGCGCGCCGATCAGCGAGACGTAGCCGAGCGACCCGAACGGGAGGCCCGGCGTTCCCCAGCCCGCCCACATGAAGCCCAGCGCGCCGGGAATCGCGATCAGCGGACCGGCCCCGGCGGAAGTCGACACCGATTGCAGGATCGGTCGACCGTAGAGAGTCATCATCGTGGAGACGAGTGCGCCGCCGCCGGTGCTCATCAGCGTCGACAGGAAGCCGACGGCCGTAAGGTAGACCTCAACCAGCGCGCTCTGCGGGATCTCGTCGCCGAGCCGCCAATCGTCGCGGCCGAGGTAGAGCTTCAGCGCGATCGGGGTTCCGGCCAGGATCCAGATCAACTTCATGACCGCGCTCGATGCGTATCCCGCAACCAGCACGCCGAGCAGGACGCCGGCCAGGATCGGAATCCGCATCCGCTGCACGAAGCCCATGTCGACCGAGCCGCGCTCACGGTGGGCGGTGAACGAGCGGTAGGTGGTCGGCACCATGACGGCGAGCGCGGTGCCGACCGAAAGGTGCATGCGCACAGACTCATCGACGCCGAGGCCGCCGAACACCTCGTAGAGAACGGGCGCCAGCATGCCGCCGCCGCCGATACCGAGCAGGCCGGCGAGAAAGCCGGTGAGCAGGCCGGCGGTGGCGAGCGCCGCGGCGAGCAGCAGGGCGTCGGGGAGTGCGATCGTGTCCAATGGACCTCGCGACAGGGCGATGGAGACGGGCTGGATGCGCCGCCGGCTTGCTGATGAAGTGGGGATGTTCCGCGCCGTGACCGCCGGGCGGACCTCCGAGATTGTCAGTATGTTACCGGTCGCAGCGAGCGGCGGGTAGTAGGCTTGGAATGGAGCGCTCCGTCACGCACGGCGCCGCTCCAGTGCGGACCGCATCGTCTCGCCGACGAGGCTCGCGTTCGGGGCGATCGCGACTCCTGCATCCTGCAATGCCTCGATCTTCTGGGACGCCGTCCCGGAGCCCAGGGTTGCGAAGGCACCGGCATGCCCCATACGGCGCTCGGCCGGCGCGTGGCGCCCGGCGACGAGCGCGACGATCGGCTTGTCGGGCTTGAGCTTGGCAATCAGCGCGGCCGCGCGCTCCTCGTCGACGCCGCCGATCTCGCCCACCATGACGATGCCGCGGGTCTCAGCGTCGGCCAGAAACAGCTCGATGCAGGCACCTAGGTCAAGCCCGTGGACCGGGTCGCCGCCGACCCCGACGGTAGTCGACTGGCCAAGCCCCGAGCGGGTCGTCTGGGCGACGATCTCGCTCGTCAGCGAGGCCGAGCGCGAGGTGATGCCGATCGAGCCGGGCTTGGCGTGCACCGTGCTCATGACGCCCAACTGAGCAATACCGGGCGCCAGCACACCCTGCGAGTTCGGTCCGACGAGCCGCGTCCTCGAGCCCTCGAGCGCTTGCTTCACCCGCACCATGTCGATCAGCGGCACGCGCTCAGTCACACAGACGATCAGAGGAATTCGCGCCTCGATCGCCTCGACCATGGCGTCGGCGGCGTTCGCAGGCGGAACGAAGATCAGGCTGGCATTTGCGCCGGTCTCGGCCACCGCGGCATCGACCCTGTCGAACATCGGCAGGTCGAGGTGGCGCGTGCGCGCCCTGCCCGGCGTCACGCCGGCAACCACGCGCGTGCCGTAGGCCAGCATGCGAGCGGTGTGGAAGCTGCCGGCGCGGCCGGTCATTCCCTGGCAGATCACGCGCGTGTTGGCATGGAGCAAGATCGCCATCAGCGTGCCTCCCCGGCCGCCATGGCGACCGCCTTCTGCGCGGCATCCCACGCATCGCTGCTCGCGACGTGACGCACGCCGGTGTTGGCGAGCACTGTGCGCGCGAAGTCCGCGTTGTTGCCAGCCATGCAGATGACTATGGGGATGGTGCGCTTTGCGCGGCTCACGGCAATACCGATGCCCTCGGCAATCGTATCGCAACGCTGCATGCCGCCGCCGTGCACGTTGACCAGAACCGATCGCGCCGCGGGGTTGGCCAGGATCAAGCCGAGGCCGTAGGCGACGTCGAGGCTGGTGGCTGTCGTGCGGATGTCCATGAAGTTGGCGGGAGCGCCACCGGCGTCGCAGATCAGGTCGAGGGTGGCGAGCGCCAGCCCGGCGCCGTTGACGACCATGCCGACGCTGCCGTCCATCTGCACATAGTTGATCTGGTGGCGCTGCGCCTCGAGCTCGGCCGGCCCGCGCTCCTCGCCCTCGAAGTGGTCCCGCAGGCGGGCGAGCTCCGGCTGGCGATAGAGCGCGTTATCGTCGATAGCGAGCTTGGCATCGAGCGCGGTCAGACAGCCGTCCGGTCCAAGCGCAAGCGGATTGATCTCGAGCACGAAAGCGTCGAGCTTCACGAAGGTGTCGGCGAGCGTCCGGAAGAGAGACGCGGCAGCGTCTGCGGCCGAACCCTGCAGGCCGATCCGGCGCGCCATTCCGGCATAGTCCCCGTCGGCGGCGCCTTCGCCGATGGTCAGCCTCTCGCGCTGGATGAGACCGCTGTCGCCCGCTACTCGCTGCTCGATGTCGTCACCGCCGCGGTCGCTGGCAAGCAAGACCACACGGCCGGTGTTGCGGTCGAGGGCAATAGCCGCATAGAGATGCTGGGCGTCGTCGATCGCTTGCTCGACGTAAACGAGCTTGACGATCGAGCCCTTCGGCCCGGTCTGCGATGTGACGAGGCGTTTGCCGAGCAGGGCCTGCGTCGCGGCACGGACCTCCGTCGGGCTCGATGCCATCACGACGCCGCCGTGCGCGGCGCGGTCGCCGCCGTAGATCTGGGCCTTGACGGCAAAGCGTCCTCGGCCGAGCTCGCCGGCGGCAGCTTCTGCAGCGGGAGCCGAGTCTACGACTTTGCCGCGCGGTACTTCGACCCCAGCGCGCGCGAGCAGCTCCTTGGCCTGGAATTCATGCAGGTTCATAGCGACCATCCTTAGGCCTGGGGCGCTCTGGTATACCATATGCCAGAGCATCACGACAGGGTCAGACGCGCCGATTCCTCTCGAATTCTGCCTGCCTTCGCTATCGCCGATACGCGGCCGCCCGGTCGCGTCAAACTCAAGGGACCGCTCGGCCGGCGGTCACCGCTGCTCAGTAGCCGAGATAGGCCTCGAGCGGCCCCTTCGGCAGGGGCACGAGGAACCAGACCTCGAACATGAAGAACAAGGCTCCCGCGATCGCGGCACCGACCGGCAGCCCGTACCAGATCGCGTACTTGCCGAAGTACCACATGAACAGCGCGATGTAGACGGCGCTCGCCACATAGATGCCAGCTATGCGGATGCAGGCGACGTAGATCACGAGCGGCACCAGCACGGTGATGACCTTGAGGAATCCGGACCTGCTGACGAAGCTCTGTCCGGCGCCGACCTTCCGGAACACGGCCTGGTACAGGTTGTAGAGACTGGCCAGGGCTATCGCGGTGGCCATGTAGAACGGGAAGTAGCCGGCCTCCGGTCCATCCGGCCCCCAGCCCATGCCGAGCCTAAGGCTGTCGTTGATGACGATGCCGGCGGCAACCAGAAAGGCGAGCGCCACCACGATCTCCATGGTGCGCTTCGAGACGAGGCTCTTGCTCTCAGCGTGCTCTGTATCTTGCATTTGCAGGACAGCCTTCAAGATGTGGCCCGGCGGGTGAGGAACCCGCCGGGCCGGCAGTACCGGTTGACTCACTTCGCGAGGAAGCCCGCCTCGGACATCAGGTCCTTATGCAGCTTCTCGGCGCTCTCCACCCACTTGGCGTACTCGGCGCCCGCCATCTGAGTTTGGTTGAACGCGCCCTGCTCCATGAACTGCTTCCAGTCGGGCGTCGCCGAGACCTTCTTGAACAGGTCGGTGTAGAAGGTGACCTGCTCCTTGGTGATGCCAGGTGCACCGAAGATGCCACGGAGCATCTGATACTCGACGTTGATGCCCGACTCTTTGCAGGTCGGGATGTCCGACCATGCCATGGTCGACGTGACCTTGTTGGTATAGATCGAGCGCTTGCCGTCAAAGAT
>JBIOVC010000477.1:0-8364 GCA_044867545.1 Hyphomicrobiaceae bacterium
GCCACGGTCTCGGCGATCGACCTCGCCGATCCGCGGCGACAGGTCGTCGCCTACACGGGAATGCTGTTCGGCGCCGCCCTCCTGAAGAAGGACCCGTCGAGCGTGCTGAGCGTCGGGCTGGGCGCGGGCGCCATCAACCGCCTGTTCCCGACCGCCTTCCCCGACGCCAGGCTGACCACCGTCGAGATCGACCCGATGATCCTCGAGGTCGCCAAGACCCACACAGGGTTCAGTGAGAGCACCAACGACCAGGTTGTGATCGGCGACGGCCGCAGGTACATCGCCAGGTCCTCCGATACGTGGGACTGGATCGTGCTCGACGCCTTCGTCCGCAACAGCCAGGTGCCTTTTCACCTGACCACGGTGGAATTCTACAGGCTGATCGCCGACCACCTGGCCGACGACGGCGTCCTGGTCAGCAACCTGCACTACGGCGGGCCGCTCTTTGAGAGCCACCTGCGCACGCTGAAGGAAGTGTTTCCACAGGTGATCCTGTTCGGTGGAGCGGCGACCGGCAACGTCATCGCCGCCGCCGTCAAATATCGCGCCCCCGATCTGCTTTCGATCGTACGGGAGGGCGACGCCAAGGGCCTGCCGGATCTCAAGCCCTGGGTCGATCTCGCGGGATTGAGACGCATGGCGTCGAAAGTGGACATCACCGCCATGAACGGCGAGTCGTCGGTGTTGACCGACGACTACGCGCCTGTCGAATACCTCGACCTGAAGTCGAGGTAGGCCAATGCCGACCGGCGTCGTCCTCGCGCTTGCCCTGCTGCAGGGCTTCCTCGGCATGGGCTTTCAGCTTGTCGCCTCGCGCCTGCTCGCGCCCCACTTCGGCACCACGCTGGTCGTCTGGGCCTTCCTCATCTCGACGTTTCTCGCCGCATTCAGTGCCGGCGCGTTCATCGGCAGCCTCACCTCGCAACTCCCGGGCCGGAGGCGCCGCGCGGCGATGGCCGTCCAGGCCGTCATCGGCGCCGCATTCTTTGCGCTTGCCGCCTTCGCCGGCCGGCCGCTTCTGCGCGTCATCGAAGCGGGTTTCGACGAGATCTGGGCAGGTTTGGCGGTCGCCTGCGCGCTGCTCTTCCTGGTGCCGGTCGCCGCGCTCTCTGCGATCCTGCCCGTGCTGGCCGAGGTGTTCGCCGGCAAGGATCGCCGCACCGGTGTCGCCTCGGGCGTGATCTACGGCGTCAGCACCGTCGGCAACATCGCCGGCGTCATGGCAACCGCCTTCCTGCTAATCCCAAGCTTTTCCACGCCCGTGCTGCTGACGGGCTGGTTCCTGGTATCGCTGGTGTGCTTTGCGAGCGTCGTGCTGGCGCTGCCCGCCGATCCGGACTAGCCGGGACGACGGAGCTCAAGCCGCCGCGGGCACCAGGATCTCGCGCCGACCGCCGTTGCCGGCGGGCCCGACGACACCCTCCTCCTCCATCCGCTCCATGATCGCAGCGGCCCGATTGTAGCCGATGCCGAGCTGGCGCTGGAGGTAAGTCGTGGAAGCCTTGCGCTGGCGCACGACCAGCTCGACGGCCCGCGCATAGAGCGCTTCGTCATCCTCGTCCGTGTCCGCCGCGCTGTCCGCGGTCCGCGCATCGGGATCGGCGAAGCTCGGCACATAGTTCGGCTCGCCGGCCTGCCGCAGCGCCTCGACCACGGTCTCGACCTCGTCGTCGGAAACGAACGCGCCGTGCACGCGCAGCGCCTGGTCGGAGCCGTTCGAATAGAGCATGTCGCCACGGCCCAAGAGCTGCTCGGCGCCCGGCTCGTTGAGGATTGTACGGCTGTCGATCTTGGACGCCACCTTGAAGCTGATCCGCGACGGGAAGTTGGCCTTGATCGTGCCCGTGATCACATCGACCGAGGGCCGCTGCGTCGCCATGATCAGATGGATGCCGGCCGCCCGCGCCATCTGCGCCAGCCGCTGCACCGCCATCTCGATCTCCTTGCCGGCAACCGCCATCAGGTCGGCGAACTCGTCGACCACCACAACGATGTAGGGCAGCGGCTCGAGCTCGAGCGGCTCGCGCTCGTAGACGGCCGCGCCGGTCTTCGCATCGAACCCGGTCTGCACTGTGCGCTCTATGCGCTCTCCATGCGCACTCGCGCGCATCAGACGCGCATTGAATGCTTCTATGTTGCGCACCCCGAGCTTGGACATGCGCTTGTAGCGCTCCTCCATTTCACGCACCGCCCAGTTGAGCGCGGCGACGGCCTCCGCCGGGTCCGTTACAACCGGAGCGAGCAGGTGGGGGATGCGATTGTAGACCGACAGCTCGAGCATCTTGGGGTCGATCAGCAGCAATCGGCACCGCGACGGCTCGAGCTTGAACAGCAGCGACAGGATCATCGAGTTGACGCCGACCGACTTGCCGGAGCCCGTCGTCCCGGCGACCAGGAGGTGCGGCATGCGTGCGAGATCGGCGATGATCGCCTCGCCCGCGATCGACTTGCCGAGCGCTATCGGCAGCATCGCCTGACTGCCGCGAAAGGTTTCCGAATCGAAGATCTCGCGCAGATAGACCGTCTCGCGTTGCGCGTTCGGCACCTCGATGCCGATCGCATTCCGGCCGGGTACGACCGCGACGCGGACCGCAATCGCACTCATCGAGCGGGCGATGTCGTCGGCGAGCCCGATGATCCGCGCGGACTTAATGCCGCGGGCAGGCTCGTACTCGTAGAGCGTGACCACCGGTCCCGGATGGATCGCCTTGACCTCGCCCTTGATGCCGAAGTCGCCGAGCACCTCCTCGAGCAGCCGGGCGTTCTCCTTGAGCGCGGCCTCGATCGGCTCAGCTCCAGTATCCGCCACCTGTCGCCGCAGAAGGCTCGTGCTGGGCCAGCTATAGCCCGAGCGCGACCGCTGCTTTGTCGGGGCGGTCGGCAGCTCCACAACCTTGGGCGCGGCCGCGGCCACACCCGACTTCGGCGCGAACCTCTGCGCGACCGCGCGAACGCCCTCATCGGTCTCCCGATCGAAGGCTGCACCGCGCGAGCTCGGATCGTCGTCTTCCGCAGGTATCGTCTCGTCGGCCTTGGGCGCTTCGGCCGTTGTCCAGCTCGGCGACCAGCCCGCGAACCCTTCGCGCCGGGCGGATGGCGACGGCTGCTGCGGCTGTAGCCGGATGTCGGCGCCCATCGGCAGCTCGGGCTCGACGCGCGCCGACTTCTTCAGCGGAATGCTGATCTTCGGCCAGCGTACGATTGGCTGCTGGCGGACTGCAGGATGCTGCCGCATCGCCGGCCTTCGTGGCGGAGGAACAACATATTCCAGCCCCGCCAGGCTCGCGACGCTGAAACCGAGGCTATGCGCCAGCAGGCCGAGGCCACCGGCAAGCAGTGTCAGGCCGCCGAGTGCGTCCGCGCGCTCTGCGTTGACCGTAGCGAACACGGTCGCGCATAGCGAGAACAGGAGATCGCCGATCAAGCCGCCAGAGCCATTGGCGAGCAGCCAGCCCGGCAGCGATGGCAGACCGGAGGACCCGCCGGCGATCAGCAGCACGGCGACCGGAAATAGGATGAGCTTGGCGCGCAGGCTCGGCATCCGCCCAGCCGTAATGAGCTCCACGCCCCAGACGATCGGGCCGAACAGCGCGACGATCGAGACGAGGCCGAGCGTCTGCAGCGCCAGGTCGGCGACGATGGCGCCGAGCGGGCCGAGCAGGTTGCGCGGTGCGAGATCGGCGGCCCGGCTATAGCTCGGGTCGGCGATCGACCAGGTGAGCAGGCAGAGCCAGCCGATGAGGGCGGCGAGCACGAGCAGGGCCCCGGCCGAGCGGGCGACCCAACCCCGGACCGTGTACTCGAGCGTCTCCGGCAGGAGACGCGGCAGATCTCTATCGGTAATATCGAGCGACATGGACTCGAACGGACCTTACGCGGCGACAGAAACGATTCGTTCGAGCGCCTCCCTGAGGGTTGCCGGATCACGGACCAGAGCAACCCGAACGTAAGCATCCCCCGGGTTGCGGCCATCGCGACCCGGCTGAGCCAGGTAGACGCCAGGGACTACCTTGACACCGCAGCGTTTCCAAAGGGTTATGCTTGCCTCTACACCTCCTCCGAGCTCGCTCACGTCGAGCCAGAGGAAGAACCCACCGGCCGGTCTCTGGTAGCCGAACCGGCCCTCGAGCAGCCGGTCGCAGAGGTCGAATTTGTCGCGGTAGGCCTGCCGGATGACGGCGACGTGCTGCTCGTCCGACCAGACAGCGGCGGAAGCGTGCTGGATCATCCCCGGCATCTGCGGGGCGGTCAGGTTACGGATCTCCGCCAGCATCTCGAGGAAGTCGCCGTCGCCGGCACAGAAGCCGGACCTGAGCCCCGGCAGGTTGGAGCGTTTTGACAAAGAATTGAAGACGACCAGGTTGAGGAAGCGCCCCGCCGTCCCCGCCGCAACCTCCAGCGCACCGGCCGGCGCCTCGCGCGTGTAAATCTCCGAGTAACACTCGTCGGCGAACAGCATGAAGTCGTAGCGGCGCGCCAGCTCGAGTGCGCGAGCGATGTAGGCTTTGCTCGCCACCCCGCCCTGCGGGTTCGAGGGGCTGCACAGGTAGAAGGCGACCGTCCGCCGGAGCAGCGTTTCGTCGGTCGCAAGCCGGTCGAGGTCGGGCAGGAACCCGGTCTCCGCGACGGCGTCGAGATAGGCCGGCTCCGCATTCACTGCAAACGTCGCGCCGATGTAGGCCTGATAGTAGGGGTTGGGCAGCAGCACCACCGGCCGCCCATCGACGCGCTTGCGGCCCGCCGCCGGCAGGATCGCGAAGAAGAGGCCCTCGCGCGAGCCGTTGATCGGATGGACCTCGCGCAGGGCATCGAGCTTGCCGTCGAGCCCATAGCGCCGCTCGATCCAGTCGGCGATCGACTGGCGGAGTGCCTCGGTGCCGCGGATCGTCGGGTATTTGGCGAGTGTCGCCTCCGCCTCCTTCATCTTGTCGAGCACGAAGCCCGGCATCTTCTCAGCCGGCTCTCCGACCGAGAGATCGATCGGCCTCGCGTGCCCCGGCTCGATGCCCTCGAGCAACCGCCGGAGCCGCGTGAACGGGGAGAGGATCGCGCCTTCGGCCAGCGCCGCGAGGCCCGGGTTGATGTTCGGCTCCATCGGTCGTGTCGCGCTCAAGCGGCGTTGCTCGTAATGGACCTGAGCTCGCGATCGATTGCTGCCATTGTTGCCGGCGGCAGCGGCCCCTTGGCAAGCACGCCGCAGTTGTCCTCGATCTGTGCGATCGACCGGAACCCGGGAATCGGGATCGTCGCCGGGCTGCGGGCGAGGATCCAGCCGAGCGCCCCCTGCACCAGCGTACGGCCGTCGGAGGTCAAGAGACCGCGGATTCGGTCGAGCACCCGAAGCTGCGCCGCCTGTTTGCCATCGGCAAGGTTCCAGCGCGCCCGCACGTCGAACTTCTCGAACTTCGAGCCCGTGTCGAACTTGCCGGTCAAGAGTCCCTGCCCGAGTGGTGAGCGGTTGATGGAGGCGAGCCCCTTCTGCTCGCAGAGCGCCAGCATCGGCGTGTCGTCCTCGAGCACGTTGAGGCGGTGCTGCACGGCGATGCAGTGCGGCCCGCGCGAGAACGCTGCCGCCCGGTCGGGGTCATCCGTGCTCCACCCGTAGGCTCTGATCTTGCCGGCATCGACCAGCCCTTCGAGCGTCTCGAGCAGCCCGTCGACGAGGGAGAGGTCCATCCGCGCGTCGTGGAGCTCATAAAGGTCGATCCGGTCCGTCTGCAGCCGGTCGAGGCTGCGCTCGCACGCCCACCGCACGTACTCGGGTGTCTCGTTGTGCTCGTCCGTACGCACGCCGGTCGTCTCGTTGAACGTCTTGCCGAACTTGGTGGCGATGACGAGCTTGTCGCGCTTGCCCTTGAGCGCCTTGCCGAGCAGCCGCTCGGAGTGGCCGATGCCGTAGATGTCGGCGGTATCGATGAAGGTGACGCCGAGATCGATCGCCCGGTGGACGGCGCGGATCGATTCGCTGTCATCGGTGCCGTACCAGCCGTGCTTGCGGTCCCCTTCGCGCTCGACAAGGCCGCCGATCGTCCAGCAGCCGATGCCGATCGCCGAGACCGTCGGCCCGTTGCGGCCGAGCCTCCGCGTCATGCTCATCCGTTTCCTCCCTTGCCCTTTTCTTGTCCTACCACGTGCCGACGTTCGGCATCGACTTCCACGGCTCCATGATCGAGGCGCTGGCGGTGTGCGTCAACGGCTCTCAGCGGTCGGCCGCTGTCACGGCCCTGGAGACGACACCCGCCCGGCCGCCGCCTGCTGGAGCGGGATGCGGATGTACCACCACACGACGAGCGCCAGCAGCACCGAGATCGTAATAGCGCCCTGGAGGCCGATCAGCTCGCCGAGAAGCCCGATGAACAGCGCGCCGGAGATCGCACCGAGGTCCATCAGCACGCTGTAGAGCGCGACCACCCGGCCGCGGAAATCGACGCCGGCCTCGAGCTGCAGCATGCTCTGGATCGAGCTGCCGCGCGCGTTCATGCCGATGCCGGCCCCGAGCGCCATCGCGACCGCCAGCCAGAACGACGGGCTCCAGGTGAAGAGCAGCATGGCGAGCGCGAGCGCCGGCATCGCACCGAGCGCCACCGGCAGGAGCCCGCGGCTGTTGTCGCGGCCTGCAAGCCACAGCCCGCCCATCAGCGAGCCGATGCCGACGGCGCTCGTCATGACGGCCACGCTGCCGGCGCCGCCCGAGAACACGTGGTCGACCACTGCCGGGATGAACTCGATGAACGGCCGCGTTAGCGTCGCGAACGCAATGTGCAGCACGAACAGCAGCTTGAGCAGCGGATCGGCGAGCACGTGATAGAGCGTCGCGTTCATTGCCGCCACCACGCCATGGTGCGCCGTCCCCGGCACCGGCGGCAGCTTCGGGATGCGTTGTAGCCCGATGACGAAGCAGGAGGTCAGCAGTGCGCAGAAGATGTAGGAGACCGACGAGCCGAACAGCGCGATCGAGATGCCGGCGAGCGCCGGACCGATGAACTGCGCGGTGTGGAACGTCACCGCGTTGAGCGCGACCGCGGTGGGGAGTTCGTGCTTCGGAACGAACGCCGTGACGATGGTCTTGCCGGAGGCGTGCGAGATGGCGTTGATCGCGCCATAGGCACACAGCGCAACGAGCAGCGCGTCGATCCGCAGCATGCCGGCAAACGCCACCACCGCGATCATCACGTTGAGCGCCACCGTTGCGATGCTGGAGAGCATCATGATCAGCCGCCGGTCGTAGCGGTCGGCGATCACGCCGCCGATCGGCTCGAACAGGATCCCCGGCGCGAGCTGGCAGAGCACGGCGGTCGCGACCATCGCCGGCGATTGCGTCAGCTCCCACACCACCCAGCTGTTGGTGAGGCGGAACATCCACTTGCCGATGACGTCGAGCAGCCGCGCGATGATGTAGTCGCGCAAGGGCGGCGTACCGCCGATCCGGACGACACGCTGCCACGCGCGCTCAGGAGCTTCCTCCCAGTCCCAGTCGAAAACGGTCATGTGCCCCGGAATGCCTTCGCGTCGGAAAGCTCGAGGCCACGCTTAGCGAAAGCGGGACTGCAGCGCCAGTCCAGGCGCCAAGGGCGTAGAGCGATATTCCGCCCAGCGAATTTTGCGAGGGCAGGACGGCCCCAGCGCGGGAAAAGTCGCTGGCCTTCCTACTCGAAGGTCCAGCCCAATCTCCGCAAAACATGCGGAGATTAGGGCCGGTATTCTCCGCACGAACGACCATCCACAAGTGCTCTATCCGCCCCGTCGCGACCGCAACCGCGAGGCATGCGGCGTCTTCTCCCAGAGGTACGGATCGCGCACCACCTGCCACAGCGCTCGATAGGCGGCGTAGGAGATCAGAAGCCAGTAGAGCGGCATCCCTGCGACGTCGAAGACGAGTGCGAAACGCCGCCGCCGGTACACGGCAAGCGCGGCGAGCGCCATCGCGCTCAAGTACCCGGCCGCGAGGTTGAATGCCGCCACCCCCAGCAGCACCCGCTCGAAGCCGGACGTCGGCAGGTCCATGAAGGTGCCGTGCGACAGCGTCAGCCCCAGCATCAAATAGAACAGCGGATGCACCAGCGTAGAGAGGATCAGCCCTCCCATCAGCACCTGAAAACCGAGGAAGCGCTTGAGGCCCAGCTCGCGCAAGAGCCGCCGCGGCCGGCGCATGTGAACGAGGTAGGTGAGCATCCACCCCTTGAGCCACCGCGTGCGCTGCCGCTTCCAGATCGCAAAGGTCGGTGGCGCCTCCTCCCAGGTGGTGGAGCCGACGACCGCGATCTCGCCGCCCCGCCGGGCGATTCGAATCCCGAGGTCGGCGTCCTCGGTGACGTTGTGCGGGTCCCAGCCGCCCGCCTGCTCGAGGACGTGGCGCGGGAAGTG
>JBIOVC010000478.1:0-2897 GCA_044867545.1 Hyphomicrobiaceae bacterium
TCGGGCTACACCCAGGCTCGCGCCTGCGGTTGGGTACGATCTCCGACCCCGCGAATCGATCCCCCGCGGGGGATCGATTCACCAACACAGTGCCTGAGTCGCGAGAGACAAGGTTGGGTCGAGCGAAGCGATGACCCAACATTGGACTAGCCGAGTTTGTCGGGTCATCCCCCGGCCTTCGCCGGGGTCGACCCAACCTACGAAGGGTCGCGCATGCCATCGGATCAGGACACCAGTCTCGACACCTACATCGACGCGGCTGCGAAGGCGCTGGCGCTGACGGTCGAAGCCGAGTGGAAGCCGGCCGTGCGCGCCAATATGGCGACCGCGCTCGAGCTCGCCGCGCTTTTCTCGGACTTCGAGCTGTCTGACGAAGCCGAGCCAGCACCGGTGTTCGAGGCTTAACGGCAATGGCGTTCGACTCATCCTGGGCGTCGGCCGGCGAGATCGCCAGCGCCATCGGTAGCGGCGAGGCGACTGCAAGCGCGGTTGTCGAGACGGCACTGGCGCGGATCACCAGCCTGAACCCGACGCTCAATGCCTTCACCGATGTGACGGCTGAGCGGGCACGGGCGAAGGCCCAGGCGATCGATGCCGCGCGCGCGGCCGGCGAGCCGCTCGGGCCGCTCGCCGGCGTGCCGTTCGCGGTCAAGAACCTGTTCGATGTGAAAGGGCTTGCCACCCGGGCCGGCTCGAAGATCAACCGAGACCGGCCCGCCGCGGCGCGTGACGCAACGCTGATCGAGCGGATGGAATCGGCCGGCGCGGTGCTCGTCGGCGCGCTCAACATGGGCGAGTACGCCTACGACTTCACCGGCGAGAACGTGCACGATGGTCCGTCGCGCAACCCGCACGATACGGACCGCATGACGGGCGGCTCGTCCGGGGGCTCGGGCAGCGCGGTTGGCGGCGGCCTGGTGCCGATCGCTCTCGGCTCCGACACCAATGGCTCGATCCGCGTGCCGTCGTCCTTCTGCGGCATCTTCGGGCTGAAGCCGACATACGGCCGGCTGTCGCGCGCCCGATCGTTCCCGTTCGTGGCGAGCCTCGATCATCTGGGGCCGTTCGCCCGCACGACGCGCGATCTCGCTTTGGCCTATGACGCCATGCAGGGGTCCGACGCCGCCGACCCGGCGTGCACCAAGCGGGCGATCGAGCCGGTGACATCGGCGCTGGAGCGCGGCGCCGGGGGTCTGAGGATCGCGGTTGCTGCGGGCTATTTCCGCAAGGGGGCTGACGGCCTAGCGCTGGCTGCAGTCGACAAAGTTGCTGCAGCACTCGGCATAGAGCGCCGGATTGAGTTGCCCGAGGCGCAAAGGGCGCGCGCGGCCGCCTTCGTCATCACCATGAGCGAAGGCGCGGCGCTGCACCTCGACCGGCTCCGGTCACGGCCGAAGGACTTCGACCCCGCCGTGCGCGACCGCCTGATCGCCGGCGCGCTGATCCCGGGATCGCTTGTTGCCCGCGCGCAGAAATTCCGCCGCTGGTACCGTGAGCGGGTGCTGGAGCTGTTCGGCGAGGTCGACGCGATCCTGGCGCCGGCCACGCCCTGCACCGCGCCGCTGCTCGGGCAGAAGACGCTCGTGCTCGACGGCGTCGAGGTGCCGCTGCGCCCCAACATCGGCATCTACACGCAGCCGATCTCGTTCATTGGCCTGCCGGTCGTCGCCGTGCCGGTGGCACTCGACCCGCTGCCGATCGGCGTGCAGATCATCACGGCGCCGTGGCGCGAGGACTTGGCGCTCGCTATTGCGTACGAGCTCGAAACGCGGGGCATCGTCGGTGCGCCGAGGCCGAAAGGAGCGAGCTAGTGTGATGATCGAGAAGTCCGCACCATCGGGTCGGGCCAAGTTCGCGAGCGGACTTCTCGATCTGAATCACACTAGAAACCTTGATTTGCTAGTGTCCTTCAGATCGCGAAATTCGTTCCGAGTTCGCGGCACGGTAAGACGAATTTCGCGATCAGGACACTAGGTATGCAGGTCGATCTCCCCGAGGTCGTCGCCGAGGTCCGCGCCGCGTTCGAGCGCTACGAGAAGGCGCTGGTCTCCAATGACGTCGCGGCGCTCGACGCCATGTTCCGCAACGATCCGCGTACCATCCGCTATGGCGGCACGGAGAACCTCTACGGCTATGCCGCGATCGAGGCCTTCCGGGCCGCGCGCTCGCCGGCCGGGCTCGCCCGCACGCTTTCGGGTACCGTGGTCACGACCTACGGCCGCGATCTCGCGGTCACCTCGACCTTGTTCCATCGCACCAGCGCACCCGGTAAAGTCGGCCGGCAAATGCAGACCTGGGTGCGATTCGCCGGTGGGTGGCGGATCGTTGCCGCCCATGTCAGTGTGATCGACGAGCCGAGGGCGAGCTGAATGGCCAAGTCGCAGAAATCGGGAGGTGGCGCGGCGCCGGCCGTTCTGACAGAGGCCGCCGTGCTGGAGGCCGACCGGCCCGGGCTGCCCAAGACGCTCGCCGACCGACTCCGGCTGAAGCTCTCCGACGAGATCGTGAGCGGCCAGCTCGCACCGGGCGTCGCGCTCGATGAGACCGAGATTGCGCGCCGGTTCAGCGTCTCGCGAACTCCGGTCAGGGAGGCGATCCGTCTGCTCGCCGCGAGCGGGCTCGTCGAGGCACGGCCTCACCGCAGCGCGGTGGTCGCCCGACCGGGCAAGGATCAGCTCCTCGGCATGTTCGAGGCGCTGCGCGAGCTCGAGGCACTGTGCGCGGGGCTCGCGGCGGACCGCATGTCGGCCGCCGAGCAGAAGGAGATCCGGCAGATCAACGAGATGCTGCTCGTCGCCGTGCGCAAGGGCGATCCGCACCGCTACCACGAGACCAACGAGATGTTCCACTCGTCGATCTACGCCGGCTCGCACAACACCTATCTTGCCGGCCTCACG
>JBIOVC010000479.1:0-16046 GCA_044867545.1 Hyphomicrobiaceae bacterium
GCGGCGCTCGGGCACCAGGCAGCAGGCGTTCGGCACATGGCGCAGCGCGATCGCGGCCATCTCCTCGGTCGCCGCCATCTCGAGGTTGAGCGGGCGGGTCAGCTCGCGCTTCAAGCGCGCAATGTCGTCGTCGGAGATGTGGCGGCGGTCCTCGCGCAGATGCGCGGTGATGCCGTCGGCGCCGGCCTCGGCGGCCAAGTGCGCCGCACGCAGGGGATCCGGGTGGCGGCCGCCCCGCGCATTGCGGATCGTCGCCACGTGATCGATGTTGACGCCGAGCCGCAGGCTACCGTTCTCGGGCCGTTCACTCATTCTGGACCTCGCATTCTTCACGCCGCGCGGGGGTAGGCCTAGCATTTGAACGGACCCGGCCACCGCCCGTCAAGGACGCCAAGCCGTGACTGGAAGGTTGTGCTTGGGGCGGGGAAGCCCCGGATCGACCGGAGAGCGCGTTCACCGGCTCCCATGTGCCGCCGCCCGGCGCCCTGGCTCGCAGCCCCCGCGATGGGCTATGAATCGCTCTGGGATCATCACACACCCCCCGGGTAGGGAATGCCGAAGCCGCGCCTCGTCTATGTGTCGCTGGTACTGGCGCTGATCGCCGGCACGCTCGCCCTCCGCATCGCCGACCCGCAGCCCGTCGCCCGCCTGCGCCTGCTCGTGTTTGACAGCTACCAGTGGGTCTCGGCGCGCATCTACAACCCGGATCTTCCCGTCCGCATCGTCGACATCGACAATTCCTCGCTGCAGCAGATCGGCCAGTGGCCATGGCCGCGCACCCGGCTCGCCGAGCTGACTGACCGCCTCGCCGGGCAGGGTGCGGCGGCCGTCGCCTTCGACATCGTGCTCTCCGAGCCCGACAGCTCCGACCCGGCCGAGATCGTCAAGCGGCTGCCGAAGTCGGAGCTGACCGAGGCTCTCGCCCAGCGGATCGGCGAGGTGCAGTCCAACGACCACGTCTTCGCCAATTCACTTGCCAACGTGCCGACCGTGCTCGGCTTCATCGCGGTGGGCGAGGCCAATGCCGCCCGGCCGGCGATCCGCGCCGGGTTCGCGACCGCGGGGCATGACCCGCGCCTGTTCGTGCCCCGCTTCGGCGGCGCGGTGGTGAGTCTGCGCATCCTCGAGGAGCGCGCCAAGGGCTCGGGCAGCCTCAACTGGGTGCCGGAGTACGACCAGATCGTCCGCCGCCTGCCCGTGCTGGTGCGTCTCGGCGACGATCTCTTTCCCTCATTCGCAGCCGAGGCGTTGCGCGTCGCCCAGGGCGCCGGAACCTATGTCGTCAAGTCGTCGGGCGCGAGCGGCGAGGAATCGTTTGGCCGCCAGACCGGTATCACCGACATCCGCATCGGCCAGGTCGCCGTGCCGACCGACGCCGGCGGCCAGATGTGGCTGCGCTTCACCAAATCGGACCGGCGCCGCTTCATATCGGCCGCCGCCGTGCTCGGCGGCACCGTCCCGCGCGAGGAGATCGAAGGCCGCATCATCCTGATCGGTACCAGTGCGGCGGGCCTGTTCGACCTGCGCACGACGCCGCTCGATGCCTCCGTCGCCGGCGTCGAGGTCCACGCCCAGGCAATCGAGCAGATGCTGCTCGGCACCCATCTCCGCCGCCCGGATTTCGCGACCGGCCTGGAGCTGGCGTTCCTCACCATCTCCTGCGCACTGCTGGCGCTCGCCGTCTACGTGACCGGAGCCGCGATGAGCGCGGCGCTCGGCGCCGGGTTTCTGACCATGGCGGCTGCCGGCTCCTGGATCGCCTACGACGGCCACGGCTGGCTGCTCGATCCTGTCTATCCGACTATCGCCCAGACGATGGTCTATATCGCCACCACCGTGTTCCTCTATCTGCTGACCGAGCGCGAGCGCAACCGCGTGCGCAATGCCTTCAGTCACTACATGGACCCCGCGCTCGTCGAGGAGCTCGCCGTCCACCCGGACAAGTTGAAGCTCGGCGGCGAGATGCGCGAGGTGACGCTGATGTTCAGCGACGTGCGCGGCTTCACCTCGATCTCCGAGCGGCTCGACGCAGGGCAGGTGACGACGTTCCTCAACCGGCTGCTCACGCCGCTCACCAACTCGATCACCGCCAGGCGCGGCACCATCGACAAGTACATGGGCGACGGCATCATGGCGTTCTGGAACGCGCCACTCGATGATCCCGAGCACGAGCGCAACGCCGCGCTCGCCGCTTTGGCAATGCTTGCCGATCTGGAAGTGCTGAACCGCGAATGGGAGGCTGAGGCCGCCGCACGCGGCGAGAAGCACATTCCCGTCCGCATCGGCGTCGGCCTCAACACGGCCGTGTGCTGCGTCGGCAACCTCGGCTCGCAGGACCGCTTCGACTATTCGGTGATCGGCGACGGTGTCAACCTCGCCGCCCGGCTCGAAGGCCAGTGCAAGACCTATGGCGTGACGGTCGTGGTCGGCGAGTCGACCGCGGCGAAGGCGCGCGACCTGGCCTTGCTCGAAATCGACCTCTTGAGCGTTGTCGGCAAGACCCAGGCCGTCCACGTCTATGCGCTGCTGGGCGATGCCGCCTATCGCGCGAGCCCTGAGTTCGCACGCATCGAAGCGAGCCACAGCGCGATGCTCGCCGCCTATCGGGGCCGCCGGTTCGAGGAAGCCGCCGCGCTGCTGGAAGGCGCCCGCGAGGCAGCCGGTGCGCCGCTGGCGCAGCTCTACGAGGTCTACGCAGAGCGCATCAAGGCGTTCAAGGCCGAGCCCCCGCCGGCCGACTGGGACGGTCGCGCGGTCGCCGAGCAGAAGTAGGACTCCTCACCGGCTTCCCGCGAAGATGCCGCCGGCGATGTACTTGTGCTCCATGCCGACCGGGTTGCCCTTGATGTGGAAGCTCCCAGCCACGTCCTTGATCGGATCGGTCTTGCCTTTGAAGAAGGCGCCGTCCAGGCTCATGGTGGCGCTGCCGCTGAGCGGACCGTAGGGCGTGACGTTGGTGCCGGTGATCGCGCCTGAGATGGTGTTGGTGGCGCGATTGAATGGCAGGTTGCCCGCATAGGCCACCCCGTCGAGGTCGGTGACCGACATGGTCGAGGCAGCTGGCGATCCGAAGTTGGCGGAGTAGCTGAAGTTACTGCCCGCCAGGTACTCGTTGCCCATGTTCCTGATTGTACCCGCCATGTAGCCGGCATAGGTGGCGGTGCCCACGGTCGGGATGTCGACCGATTTCGACTTCCGGCCTGCGACCCACAGCATCAGGTGGGCGCGATCACGCTCCTCGGTGGTGTCGGCGTTGGTGCGGTAGCTGTCGACGGACCAAGCGCCCCAGCGCGTGTACTCGCACACGCAGAAGGTAGCACCGGGATCGAGCGCCAGGATGGCGCCCTCGGCATTGACGAGCTTGGAGGTCGCGAACGCTTGTCCAGTGCGCCTAGCCGGGGCACCGTTGACGGTCGAAACCTGGGTTTGCGGGTCCACGCCCGGCGGCTCGTTGATGCCCTCGCGGCCGCCGAACAGGTTGTCGTCGATGAAGGCGCCCCTGCCCCGCGTCGTTGCCAGATTGCCGATCTGCAGCACGGCGCTGAGGAACTCGTTGGCATCGCCGTTGAAGTTGGCGACCTTGTCGATGTTGGCGACGGCCTGGAACTGCGGCCGATCCTTGCTGAAGTCGATGACCAGGCCGCCGACGACCGGGAACCTGGGTCCGACACCCGAGGAGCTGTCCCCCGCGGAAGGGGCGTGCCGTGTCTGCATCACGCCGCCGACGTATCCAGTTAGCTGCTCACCGGAACGGGCCTCGCCGACACCTGCCGGCAGAGGAATCTGGGTGAAGGCATTGGAATAGGTGTAGGCGCCCTCGGCGAGCGAACTGAAAAACGACGCCGTATCCGGTGTGACCGCACCGGTCAGAGGGTTGCGGGAGTCCTGGCTCAGCGATGCCGCGGTCGGTATCCGATCGGCGTTCAGCGCCTCGCTGCCCGGCACGCTATCGGCACTGCCACGGGCGGCTCCCATGTTCTCGTCGGCGGCCAAGCGCGTAGTCGCCCTGAACCCAGCGCTGTGAAACTGCTCGCTGCCGTCGGCCGACAGCGAGATGAAGCCGCCGCTCATCACGAAGAAGGTCGAGGTCTGGGACGCCCCCTCGCCGGTGATGGCGAGCCCGGCCTGCAGCGTCGCCGAGCCGAAGCGGCCTTCACCGTTGTCCAAGAGGCCGCCACGACGGTAGCCGAGCAGCGGCGACACATACATGCCAGGCGTCGTGAAGTCCGATGCAGGCAGATACGGTATGCCGGTCGTCTGCAGGGCAAAGAAGGTCGGCGCCGGGGCCGTCGCCTGCACCACCTGCTCGCTGACCGACTGCTGCTGGCCGAGCTGGGTGATCTGGTCGACGTTGGCGACCGTTGTCGGCGGCAGCGTGACGACGCTCTGCGAGATGGTCTGCCCCTGCAGGCTCTTCACCTGGGATGGGATGAGATTGGCGTTGGTCTGGCCGAGACCGGCCGAGGTGGCGGTGGCATTGGTCGGCTGCTTGCCTGTGCCGCCGCTCTGACTGGGCGTGCTGGTCAATTGCTTCATCGTCGCGTCGATGACCGTGGGCGGCACAGCCTGAGGCGTCGACGGCGCCGCGCTCGCCGAGCCGACGCTCGAGCCGAATCCCGGCCGATAGATCGACTGCGTGGTGCCGCCGCTCGTTACCGTCGAGGTGCCGAAGTGATTGATCACGCTGGTGGTGCCGTTGTTGTGGCTGGTCGTCTGCACCCCACCGCGGACACCGATGGTCGCCACCGGCGTCTTGATCGTGGCCCCTTCGGTGTGCGTGACGTTGCCGCCGACGATGCGCAGCAGACCCTTGCCGAGGCTGATCGTCATCCGCCCCGTACCGGCGTTCGGATTGTAGACGAACTCGTCGATGACGATGTTGCTGTTCGGGCCAATGCTGAGCGTCGTCTTGTCGATGAAGATGAGCTGCACTGAGCCGCTGCTGGTCGTGTTGATGCGCTCGCGGTAGAGCACATTGGAGCCGACCCGCAGCACACGGCCGCTGGCGTCCGCCGCTGGATTGACCGCGCCGGCGGTGCCGACCTGCTGAGCCGCGGCCGGAATTACCATCGCGGTCGCCGCCAGCGCCGCAACCGCTGCCATGATGGAATGAGAGCGCGATTTGAGCATGAGGTCCCTCGTTCAGAACCTGAAGGTGGGGCCGAGATAGACCGAGCGATTCTCCATTTCGTAGTTGGGCAGCGTGGACTCCGTCTTCGACTGCTGGAAGCGCGCGCCAAAGCCGATCTCCCCGGTGAGCTGCAGCTCGACGCCGATGCCGACTCGGCGCTCCAGGTCCTTGCGCACGACGCTGGGGTCGATCAGAGGATCGGGCCCATCGTAGTCGGCATCGAGAATGCCGGCGAAGGGCAGCAGCGTGACCTGCCGCTCGGCGCCGAGCAGGGGAAGGGCGAACGAGTAGGAGAGGAACACATCGAGCGTGCGCTGATCGTAGCTCTGCCAGTCGACGCGCGCGTCGTTCTTCGAGATGGCGCCGCGTGCATGCCAGGTCCAACCGAGCACGAGCGGGCCGCCGGCGATGAGATAGCCTGTATCCTGCATGCCGGTCTGATCTTCGGCGGTCGGGTAGTCGTCGGTGTTGTTGAAGTCACGGCGCGAGCGCTCGTAGCCGACCTCGAAGCTCCACTCCGGCGACGGCAGCCAGCCGATCGACGCACCGGCGGTTTGCTGGGAGAGATAGTACTCGCCGCCGAGATGCACGCCGGTCGCACCGACGTAAGGCCTGAGCGACCAGCCCCTCGCCCGCTCCGGCCACAGTGCGAGGCGCGGTCCCGTCTGTACGTCGATCAGGTTGGTGTCGAGCCGGGCGAAGCGGTCGTGCCGGGAAAGGTAGGCGCCAACCGTCGTCTCCCACGCATCGCCGCCCTGGGTGCCGAGATCGAGCACGTGTCGCGCCACCGCTTGCGCGAACCAGTTCCAATCGGGCGCCCTCACGAACTCGCGGTCGAGCGTGGCATCGAACCCGAACACGCGCACCAGCGTGCCGTCGGGTCCGGCGTTGGCATTGGTCTGGTAGCGCGCACCCGTCTGCGCGAACACGCTGAACTGGGTGGGCGAGAGGCGCTTGTTGATCTCGGCGAGATAGGCGTTGACCTTGGCACGCACCTCGGCCGGCGTGTCGGGTGCCCTGATCGCGCTCTCGAAGTAGGCGCGCGCCAGCTCGTAGGAGCCCAGGCGGAAGTAGAGTACGCCGAGCTCGACGCGCACGCGCGGCAGGTTCGGATTGTAGAACAGCATGCGCTCGAGCGAGCCGATCGCCGCCTCGAAGTCGCCGAGTGCGGTCGACACCTCCGCATGGCGGAAGGAGGCGTCGAGGTCGGCCGGGTTGTTCAGGATGCGCTCAAAGAGTGCGTCCTGTTCCTTCTTGAGCGAGACTTGATCCGTGGGCGCCGCCGGCTGCGCACGCCCGTCCTCGAAGGTGAGGATCGCGCACGGGAGAATGATCGCGGCAGCGAGCAGGAATGAACGGAATCGCAGCGCGATCGGACCATGCCGCAAATTACGCGAAGACTCTGCGCCCGTCCTTGTCACGCCACCCAACGCAAACTAAATGCAACGAATTGAACTAATGTCCGCTATACGCTTGCCGGTTCAAAAAAATGCGCAGGCCTTCCGCCCCAATTTCGCCACACTAGGCACGGCCCCGAACGGGGGTCAATCCGGCTTCCGACATCGGCGGCGACTTGGAGCCAACCGTTTGCCGCGTGTGTCAAATTTGTGACGGACTCTCGGACGGACTTGGAAATCCGATTTCAAAAAACGCCGCGGAAATCGAGGTAATTGTCGCCTCTTTCGCCGACTTCCGGCGTGCCGCATCAATAATGGATTCCTGCGGCCGCTGCGCCCCGTGGAAGCACCCTGGCGGTCGCTTTCTGCCCGCCTGTGCGGCCCTGCTACCGCATCAGGGCCGAACCGAAGCTGCGATCATCGCCTTTACCGCTGCAGCGAGCTTCGCTCCTCCGCTCGCCTGCCATAAGGCTGCGCGCCGGTCCTCGGCAGGCTGGGCTGCGGCGCGCACGGCTTCCGTGCTGGCGACCATCACCACGCTCGCAAAGTGCGGTCCCGCCTCGGCACGAATTCGGGCGGCGAGCCGCTGCAGGTCGTGCTCGGACGACACCAGGTCGCGGTAGGTGACGGCGAGGATGCCGCGCTCGCGCACGCGCTTCGGCATTGCGAGCCACGCATCCCGCTCGCTCGCCTTCCAGGCCTGCACCGCCGGCGTGCACCACACGACGACGTCGGCGCGCCGGCAGGCGCCGAGCACCCGCTCGTCGCGCACGCTCTCGCTGCTGGCGTATGCCGGAGTATCGATCAGGCGGGCCGACTTCAGCTGATCGGCCGGCAGTCGGAGATGGAGCCGGCGCACGCTGTGCGAAGGCGTGCCCGCAACGCTCTCCCAGTCGGCCGCGACCCGCCGGCGGTCGATCAGCTCGAGCGCGAGCGAGGACCGCGGCGCATGCGTGATGAGCACGGGATAGGGAACCTGTACCCTGTGGCTTGCCGGCACGGCGGCCATGCCGGCGAGCGCATTGATGAGTGACGACCGCCCCGACCGGAACTCGCCGATCACGGCGACGCTCGGCAGCGATCTGTGCGTGCGGTCGGCGGGTGGCTGCGATGACTGCGGCCGTTCGAGCAGCGTGGTTGCCGGTGGCTCTGTGGTTGCCGCGGCCTCGCCGAGCCGGTTCCGACTCGGGCTCATGCCGCGTTCGCATCCCGGCTGACCATCTCGAGCACCCGCGTCAGCCGGCCAAGGTCCTCGCCGAAGGCGGCGCATGCCGCCCAGGTCTCCGCAAGCGCCTGCGCCCGCTGCTCCTGCTCCTGTTGGAAGCCCCGCGCGGTGTCGCCGTCCTTGACGCCGTTGAGCAGGCCGGATTGCGCCGCCAGCCGCTCCTTGCGCCGCTCGATGCCGGCGAGCATGCTGTTGGTCAGCGCGTTGGCGCGATCCATGATGTGGGTGGCGCGCTCTGCAAGCCGCGTCTCCGCCAGCCGGACGAGAGCCTCGGTGACCGGAAAGAATTCACCCTTGATGAGCTGGCGCACGTGCTGCGCCTTCTCCTCTGGCGTCGGTCGTGCGGCGAGGAAGAGCTTCCACCACGGCTGGCCGAGATCGAGCGCGACCTTGACCGACAGCGGCTCGGAGGGGATCGGCTCGAGCGGCAGCACCGGTGGCGCGGTGAATGTGCCCGTGCCCTCCGGCAGCAGCTTGGCGGCGATCACCTCGAGCTGCGGATAGAGGAAGCCCTCGACCCGCGTGACATCGCCCGCCATCCGCCGGAACGCTGCGAGATAGGCGGCCTCGAGCCGCTCCCGCAACGGCATCACATCGCATATCCACGTCCTCGCCGGCCTGGCGCCGGCGGCGAGCGCGCCGGTGAGCGCCTCGGCTTGGCTCTCCGAGAACCGGCGCACGATGTGCTGCAGGTCGTCGCGCAGCGTGACGGTGCCGGCCCGGATGATGTCGACGAGATGCGCCTCAATCTCCCGGAACGTCACGTCGATCGCGCCGGCGCGCGCCTCGAGCTGGTCGAGCGACTGCCGCTCCTCGGCGATCCGGGCGCTGAGCTCGCCCGCCTCCATTCGCCGCGCAGCGATGAGCCGCTCGATCGAGCCAAGCTCGGCCTTGGCAGAGATCTCCGCCGCCCGTGCCAGCTCGTGCATGCAGGCGGCGATCTGCCGGAACAGGATCGCACTGGTGCCGGCGCACATCAGCCGGCTGATGGTGCTGGCCACTTCTGCCATGCCGGAGCTCTGATGCAGCACCGCCGCGAGACTCGATCGCTCGGCCTCCGTCAGCGAGCCGGGGTCGGCGGCCCGCACACCGAACGCTTCGAGCACGCCGGGAGAGGCATTCGCCTCGCCTTGCCGAAGCTGGTGCGCAAGGTTGCCGAGCCGCGCGCTGCCGATGATGACGGGGATGTTGAGCGCCGGGAACTCGCGCCTGAGCCGCTGCTCGACCGACGCCTTGATCGCCGCTCCCTCCGCGGCCGGATCGTTCACCTGGTCGAGGCGGTTGATGAAGACGATGATCCGGTCCTTGTTGAGACCGTTGATGAGGCGGAGCATCGAGATGTCCGCAGGCGACGGCGGCTGCAGTGCCGACATCACGAACACGAACATGTCGGGGTTCTCGAGGCAGCGCCGGGTGATCTCGTCGCGAACCAGGAACGGGTCGTTGATGCCCGGTGTGTCGACGAGCGTCGTCGGAAACGCGAACGGCCCGTCCTCAAGATGGAGCTCGGCCGTCCGCGTGATGTCGGAGAACTGCGGCCGGGTGCTCGACTGACCGGTGTCGTCGTAGTCGTCGCCCGCGCTCACGTAGTCGGCGAGAAGCTCCGGCGTGATGTCCTTGAAGCGGTGGCATTCGCCGAGCAGCCGCTGGAACGCGGGGCCGAGCCGCCGCTCCGCGCGCTTGCGCATGAACTCGAGCTGTGCCTTCAGCAGCTCCTGATGAAAGCTCGGCACCAGCCGCTGGGTGAGCTCCCTGAGCGCGCCGCCGCCGTCGGCGAGGTCGCCCCATTCGTCCGCCGAGAACATCCGGAACACGGCCGCGTGCTCGGCCGGCGCGCGGTCGCTGCGGAAGTTGAGCAGCGTCACCACCGCGGTGCAGGGGTTGATGTCGGCTGGCAGCAGGTCCGGCCGCTGCACCAGCGCGTTGATGAACGTGCTCTTGCCGGCCTTGACTTGCCCGACGATGCCGATACGGCAGCAGGCCTGGCGAAGCTGCTTGGCGGAGGCTTCCAGCAGCGGCGCCGCCGGCTCGTCGAGGTGCTTGCCGAGCTCCGAGGTCAGTTTCAGCAGACGCCTGCGGACCTCCTCGAGCGGCGCGCCGATCGGGTCCGGCTCACGTCGGTTGCCACGGGCGATTGCGGCCCCGACGGCCTCGAGCTGCAATGTCGACGGGTTGAAACCCATATGGCGAACGCCCAACACCGCCCGCGCAGGCCCCGGGGCGGCCCCCTGTCCGATGATTGATAGGAAGTGAACGTCGCCGGTCTGGAGCTGGTCAACCAGCCGGGCGCGATAAAGTTAATACGGAACTCTTGGCCTGCCTTTGGCGATCGCCTCGCCATGCCGCAAGCCGCCGGCAGCCGCGAGTCTCTCTCAAATTCGCGGGTAGGGACCGAATGATGGAGATCATTTCAATTGCGATGAATTCCGCAACGGAAAACTAGACCGAAGGCGCTAGCAACCTCCGCCATGTGAGGCGAGGTCCGCTCGGGTGCTGGGACGGGATCGATCGCTCGCGTTTCCGCCACCGATACTCCCGACGGAGACCTGCTTGTCCGCAAGAGAGCCTGTCGAGATCCCTGCCGCTTCCCGACACGGCATCTCGCGCCGGAACCCGGTCGGCTGGCTCATCGCCGGCGGCCTGCTGCTGGCCGCGCTGATCGCCGTCGGCACATTCATGATGCTCTCCAAGCTCCGCAGCGATGTTCTGGAGGAGGCCAGCCGCGAGCAGCAGAGCGCCGCGCGTCTTCTCGCCGAGCAGATCGACCGGAGCTTTCAGGCGGTCGAGCTCGTCGAGACCGGACTGCTGGAGCGGCTGAACGTGGCATCGATCGAGACGAACGCCGACTTCGATCGGTTGCTGTCGGGCCATGACATCAATCTGATCCTGAGGGATCGGATGGGCGCGCTCTCCTTCATGGACTCGATTGCGATCTTCAATGCGAACGGCGATCTCGTGAACTTCTCGAGATACTGGCCGATCCCCCGGATCAATATTTCCGACGCCGAGCATTTCAGCGTTCTCAAGAACGACCACAGCCTCCTCACCCACCTATCGCGGCCGGTCCATAACCAATCGACCGGGACCTGGACGATCTATCTCGCCCGCAGGCTTCAGAACGCCAGCGGCGAATTCCTCGGCATCCTCGTCGGCGGCATCGACCTTCGCTCGTTGCAGGACACCTTCGCCGCGATGAGGATCTCGCGCGAGAGCTCGGTCACCCTGTTTCGGAGCGACGGTGTGTTGATCGTGCGCCACCCGGGCGTGGAGAGCTCGGTCGGGCGTTCTTATCCGAGCTTCGTTGCGGCGCTGGCGCACCGGGATCGCGTCCAGCTTCGCCTGGTTTCCGAGCTCGACGGCAAGGATCGGATCATCGAGATGCGGCGGGTCGCCAACTACCCGCTCATCGTCGCCTCCAGCGCCGGAGTGGATGCGGTCCTGAACGATTGGGCGAACGGCGCCATCTCCATTCTCGCGGCGGCCGGGCTGCTGACGCTGGTCATGGGGGCGATCACCTTCCTCGCGGCGCGGCGGGTGTCCGCCGGTCTGCGCGAGCAGAACCTTGCCTTCGATGCCGCGCTGAACAACATGACGCAGGGTGTGTGCATGTTCGGCCCCGATTCGCGCCTCGCCGTCTGCAACGCGCGCTACATCGAGATGTACCGGCTGCCGCCGGAGAAGGTTCGGCCGGGCTGCACCGTTCACGAGCTCCTCGCGCTGCGCAAGGAAAGCGGCACCGGGCCCGGCGATCCGGCCGCCTACACGAAGCGCCTGCTCGGCTCGATCACTGAGGGCGAGGCGACCACAAACATCGCGCAGATGAGCGACGGCCGCATCATGTCGATCGTGGTGCAGCCGATGCCCGACGGCGGCTGGGTCACAACGCACGAGGACATCACCGAGCGCCGCCGTGTGGAGGAGAGGATCGCTCACCTTGCCCACCACGACGTGCTGACCAGCCTCCCGAACCGGGTACTGCTGCGCGAGCGGCTCGAGGCGAGCTTCGGCAGGAGCAGGAAGGACAGCCACCACTTCGCGCTGCTGGTTCTCGATCTCGACCGCTTCAAGGACGTCAACGACACGCTCGGTCACCCCGCCGGCGACGCGCTCCTCAAGGCAGCCGCCGGTCGCCTGTGCTCCTGCGTGCGGGAAGACGACACTGTCGCCAGGCTCGGCGGCGACGAGTTCGCCATCATCCAGAGCCTTTCGAACGCGACCACCGACGCAATCGAGCTCGCCAAGCGCATTCTCGCGGTGATGAGCGAGCCGTTCGACATCGAAGGCCAGCAGACGAGCGTCAGCACCAGCATCGGCATTGCCGTCGCGCCGGCCGACGCCACCGATCCCGATCAGCTCATGAAGAACGCCGACCTCGCGCTCTACCGCGCCAAGGACGAGGGCCGCGAGACCTATCGCTTCTTCGAGGCTGAGATGGACCGCCGGGTGCAGGCGCGCCGCGCGCTTGAGCGCGAGCTGCGCAGCGCGCTCCTTCACGAACGGTTCGTGCTCCACTATCAGCCGATCGTCGACCTCGAGCGCGAGGAGGTCGTCTGCTTCGAGGCGCTGCTGAGGTGGAGCCATCCCGAGCACGGCATGGTGCCGCCGTCCGAGTTCATTCCGATCGCCGAGGAGACCGGTCTGATCGGCCCCATCGGCCAATGGGTGCTGAACCGCGCCTGCCGGGACGCCGCCGGCTGGCCCGAGCACATCCGCGTCGCCGTCAACCTGTCGCCTGCGCAGTTCAAGTGCGGCGATCCGATCGGGTCCGTCATCGCCGCGCTCGCCGCATCCGGTCTCGACGCAAGACGGCTGGAGCTGGAGATCACCGAGTCGGTGTTGCTGCAGGAGAGCGCGTCGACTCTTGCCACCCTTCGCCAGCTCCACAACCTCGGCGTCCGCATCGCACTCGATGACTTCGGAACGGGCTACTCCTCGCTCAGCTACCTGCGCAGCTTCCCGTTCGACAAGATCAAGATCGACGGCTCGTTCGTCAGGAACGCCGCCGAGGAGCAGAGCTCGCTCGCGATCATCCGAGCGGTCGCAGGCCTGAGCAGGAGTCTCGGCATGACGACCACCGCGGAGGGCGTCGAGACGGCAGAGCAGTTCGAGCGCGTGCGTTCGGAGGGCTGCAGCCACGCCCAGGGCTATCTGATCAGCAAGCCGCGGCCGGCAGCAGAGCTCGGCGAGTTCCTCCGCCCCGCGCGCCCGGCCGCCACCGCCGCCTGACACACTCGACGGCCGGCCTGCAGTCCGCCTACCCTGCGCCCGTCATCAAAGCGGGAGTGATCCGGTGGGCGACGGCAACCTCTGTCTCCTCGTCAGCGGGAGGTGGGACAACACGCTTTCCGTCGTGGACGTGAAGGCGGCCCTCGCGCCGCGCAACGACGGCACGGCGAACGCCATTCTCAACACCGTGCGCATCACGCCGGATCTGGCAGGCAACGGCACGCCGCCCGTCGCGGCGAGCGGCCAGCCGGTGACGGTGATGCTCGCGCCCGACGGCCGGACGGTCTTCGTCGTCAATCATTCGGGAGCAGCCCGGCCCGACGCGACGGCGGCCTTCCAGCACGGGCAC
This sequence comes from Hyphomicrobiaceae bacterium, assembly GCA_044867545.1. Classification (GTDB taxonomy): domain Bacteria; phylum Pseudomonadota; class Alphaproteobacteria; order Rhizobiales; family Hyphomicrobiaceae; genus DATLZB01. The sequence goes on from JBIOVC010000479.1 coordinate 13,329, forward strand.
AAGGGCCTGATCGCCGAGCTCGATATGGCCGCGCTCTTCGATCCCGCCAATGCCGGGACGCTGAACGCCGTCCGCGGCTTCATCGATACGGAGACGGCGGGGCCTGTCGGCTGCGCGCTCAGCCCCGACCGGCGCCACCTCCTCGTCACCTCGGCGGAAGCCGAAGGCCGCAAGGACGGCGGCCGGCGCATCACCGTGATCGACATCGCGACGCGCAAGGTGCGCCGTCAGGTGAGCCTCGCGATCCGATTGGGTGAGGCCGGCACCGAGCCCACCACCCACGCCGCGCCCCACCCCTCGTTCGGCAGCTTCCCGTGCCCGAACGGGATCGCGGTGAGCCCACTCCACGGCGGCGTCGCGTTCACTGCGAACGGCGGCACCGATGACGTATCCGTCATCGACCTGCAGCGCGCGCTCGACGGCAGCGCCGAAGCCGAGGTCGGGCGCATCCCGGTCGAGGCGGGACCCTTCGGCATCGCCGCGAGCCCGGACGGCGCTCTGATTGCGGTGGCGAGCCGCGAGGACGCGCGCACCGGCCTCCACGGCAGCACGCTCTCGCTGATCGATACTCGCCGCGCGCGAGACGGGGCAGCAAGCGCCGAGGTCGCGCGCGTGCCCATCGGCGTCGGCGCCGATGGAGGGCCGTCGCGGCCGTTCGACCTAGCGTTCACGCCGGACGGCGCACAGGTTCTTGTGACCTGCAACCGGTCCGGAATGATCTCGTTCGTCGATATCGCGCCGGATCGTGGCCGTCAGCCGGCGGAGGTTCACCGCTTGCCTCTCTTCGCGCTGGACGGAAAGCACCCGTCGCCGCGCGGCGTGGCGGTCGCGCCCGGCGGCCGGCTGGCGGCCGTCGTCGGCGGACGAAAAGGCGAGCCGCGATCGAGCATCGTATGGCTCGTCGATCTCGCCGTCCGCCGCGTTGCGGCAACTGTGACCGGCGTCGGCAACGAGGCTTACGCCCTCGCATTCGCCGCTCGCCCACAGGTGTAAGTGTCCCGCCCGCTGAGACTTGGAGACCCGCGGCTCGCGTTGACGCAGACCGGGGCGCGTGCATAGTAAGCGGCTCAATAGAAAAAGCACCCCAGGGAGGTAGTTATGCCTGTTTCACGCCGAGCTCTGCTCGTCGGCGCTGCTGTTGCGACCTTCGCCGGCTCCGCCGGCAGCGCACTGGCTCAAGGCGATTGGAAGCCGACCAAGGACGTCGAGTTCGTGGTGCCGTTCGCCCCGGGCGGTGGCGCCGATCTGATGGCGCGCGTGATCCACAAGATCATCGTCGAGGACAAGCTCGTTCCCGTCGCGGTGACGATCGTCAACAAGCCGGGCGGCGGCGGCGCGGCCGGCATTGGATATGTGGCTGCGAGCCGCAATACCGATCCGCACACCATCGTCCTGGTCAACGGCACGACCCAGATCACGCCGATCCTGAACCCGAGCGCCAAGACGCTGACCGAGGTCAAGCCGGTCATGAACCTGATGCTCGACGACTTCGTGCTGTTCGTGAAGGCCGATGCGCCGTGGAAGAACGCTGCGGACTTCGTCAAGGACGCCAAGTCGAAGCCGGCCAAGAGCATCGCGTTCTCCGCCGGCGGCACCACCGACCAGATGGCGGTCACCGTGCTGTCGAAGGCGACCGGCGTCGAGTTCAACACCGTGAACTTCAACAGCGGCGGTGAGGCCTTGACCGCACTGCTCGGCGGCCACGTTCAGGCCTCGCTCGGCAACCCGCTCGAGTTCATGTCGAACCTGCAAGGCGGGAAGGTGCGCGCGCTCGGCGTCGTCCGCGACACCCGCTTCGACGGCCTGAAGGATGTGCCGACCTTCAAGGAGCAGGGCATCAACACGCCGAACTTCCAGATGTGGCGCGGCATCGCTGTCTCGAAGGGGGCGCCCGATGCGGCCGCGGCGTATTGGGAAGGCGTCATGAAGAAGGTGGCCGCCTCTCCGGTCCTTGCCAAGTACTACAAGGAGAACGTGGCGGCCGCGGCGCCGATCCCGGCCAAGCAATTCGACGCCTTCCTCGCCACCCAGGAGAAGCTCTACCGCGAGCTGCTCGGCAAGCCGAAGAGCTGAGGCAGCATGCAGATACGCGCAGCAAAGGGCGAGCTTCTGCTCGCCCTCATCTTTGCGGCAACCGGGGTCCTCTGGATTGCGGTCTCCATGGGTTTGCCGCTGTGGCAGGGATTCGCGCCGGACTCGGGCTTCCTGCCGCTGATCTTCGGCGTGCTGCTCACCGGCCTCTCCGTCATAATCATGGCCGACCTGCTCATCGCCGGCAGCGCAACCGGACCCGACGAGCAGCTTCGCAAGCCGCTGCTGCTGCTCGCAGCGCTGACGGTCACCGTCGCCGGGCTCGAGGTGGTCGGCTTCTCGGCGTCGATCTTCCTCCTGCTGATGTTCCTCTATGGCGTGATCGAGCGGCTGCCGATCCTGACCGCGACGGTGGTCTCGGCCGCTGTCACCGCCGCGCTCTATCTCGCCTTTAAGACCTGGCTCGGCGTGCCGCTGCCGACCGGTTTCATCGGGTACTGAAGCCATGGATGCTTTCAACAACCTGATGATCGGCTTTGCCGCCGCCCTGACGTTCAAGAACCTGCTGATGTGCTTCCTCGGCGTGCTGATGGGCCAGATGGTCGGCGTGCTGCCCGGCATCGGCCCGTCCGCCGCGATCGCGCTGCTGCTGCCCTTGACCTTCGGCGCCGACCCGACCGCCGCGAT
>JBIOVC010000480.1:0-9169 GCA_044867545.1 Hyphomicrobiaceae bacterium
CAGAAGCTCGCCCGCGCCGGATTGCTGAGCGCCGCCCATGCGGACATCCTGATCCCTGCGGTTCGCCTGCAGCACGACCTGACGCAGGTCCTGCGGCTCTGCCTCGACGGGCCGTTCGTCCCGGACAGCGCTCCGGACGGCTTGAAAGCCCTGCTCGTCCGCGTTGCCGAGGCCCCGAGCTTCGCCACCCTGGAGCGCAGCCTCGCGGCACTTCTGGCCGATACGGCGGGCGTTTTCGACGAGATCGTTGGCTCCCCCTCCTGACCGCCGACGGATTGCCCTTGGAGGTCCGTTAATTTGTTGATGCCGGCTGCTCTGAGCGGCCGGGCAGAACGGTCAACAGGAGACATGAATGTCCAGAAAAACTCTGCTGATCGCGGCCGGCGTTCTGGTGGCGACCGGAGGTCTGGCGGTAGCGATTGCCCAAGTCGGTCCGGGAGAGAGCCGCATGGGCGACCGCCCTGCCGCAGGCGAATGGCGCGATGGCCACAAGATGGGCGGCCGTGGCCATTGGCGCGAAGGCCGTCACCGCGATGACTTCCGTCGGCGCGGCCCGAGGTCGATGACCGGCGAGCAGTTCGACACCAGGACGCGCGAGCGATTCGCCCGCCTCGACCAGAACAGCGACGGCGTCATCGACACCGCCGAGATCGAGGCGAGCCAGAAGAGCCGCGGTCCGCGTGCCGAGCGCTTCGCCGAGGGCTTCCAGAAACGCACGATCGCGCGGTGGGACGCGGACCGGAACGGCACCGCGACCAAGGAGGAGTTCCTCGCCTCCGTCAAGCAGCGCTTCGCGGCGTTCGACTTGAACATGGATGGCCGGATCACCGACGACGACCTGCCGCCGATGATGCGCGGACGTGAAGCCTTGAAGCGCGGCGAGAGCCCGATGCCGGACTCCGGCCGGCGCATGGGCCGGCGCGGCGGCGGCATGATGAACGAGCTTCGCCAGGCCGACGCCAACAACGACGGCGTCGTCACGCTCGACGAGGTGGTCGCCCGCGCGACCCAGCGCTTCGAGGCGCTCGACAAGAGCAAGGACGGCAGCATGGACCAGGCCGACTTCGATGCGATGCGGAGCGAGATGACCGCCTACCGTACGCAGCGTTTCCTCCACCGCTACGGTGCGGTGAAGGACGGCAAGGTGACGCGCGAACAGTTCTATGCCAAGGCCAAGGAGCAGTTCGCCGCGCGCGATCTGAACAGCGATGGTAAGCTCGACCGGGAGGACTTCCCGGGGATGCGTGGGCAGAGGCATCTGCGCTAGCATCGGCGCCGGGACAGCGACCCATGTTGGCGAGGCCCGCTTCCGTAACGAGCATCCCCCTGGAGGGGGATGCTCTCCGGCGGCGGGCTTCCGCGCCGGTGGGTCATCCCCTGACAGCCTTGCAGGGCAGCGATCGGGTCGTGAGGAGAGGCGTGCCGGGCAGATCGATCGAGCGGGTGTCACGCACCCCCGCCACCGGCTCGGCGGAGCTGACCGACAGCGAGCTGCTCGCAGGCACTGCGGCGCGCGAGGCGGCCGCCTTCCGCACGCTGGTCGACCGGCACCTGCCTTCGCTGCTCGCCATCGCCCGGCGGATGCTGAAGGACGACGCCGAGGCGGAGGACGTCGCCCAGGAGGCCCTGCTCCGGCTCTGGCAGTCGGCGGGCACCCTGGAGCTGGGCGAGGCGGGCGCGAGGCCCTGGCTGCGCCGGGTGGTGTCGAACATGTGCATCGACCGCATCAGGTCCGGCCGCCGCACCGATGTGACCGACGAGGTGCCGGAGCAGGAGGTCGATGCCGAGCAGTTGAAGGGCCTGCTCGACGGCGATCTCTCCGCCCGGGTGGACGCAGCCTTGAAGGCGATCCCCGAGCGGCAGCGGCTGGCGCTGACCCTCTTCCACTACGAGGGGCTGAGCCAGATCGAGGTCGGCCGGATGCTTGGCGTATCGGACGAGGCGGTGGAATCGCTGCTCGCCCGGGCAAGGCGTACACTGAAGGAAGTCTTGAAAGAAGAATGGCGGCAGCTGCTCCCGGAGGCGGAGTGACGCCGCAGATGGTGTGAGGCAACGATGAACGGACGAGATGAACGGAACGCCCTGATGGAGGCGCTGAGCCGCACGCTCGACGCATACGGCTCCGATGCCGCGCGCTGGCCGAAGGGCTCGGCGGACCGGCTCCGGACCCTGATCGCCGAGGCGCCCGAGGCTCGCGCGCTGCTGGCCGAGGCGCGCGCGCTGGAGCGCGTGCTCGACCGGGCGCCGGTTCCAAGCGCCAATCGCGTGCATGCGCTCACAGACCGGATCGTGGCGGCCGCTGTTGCCGAGCAGGCGGTGTCCATCCGCCCCGCCATGGGCGGCGGCCGGGTGATCGCCCTGCCCGCCCGTATTCGCGACATCCGCCGCGCGGCTGCCGCCGCCGACCGCAGCGTTTGGCAGACCGCGGCGCTGCTTGCCGCCTGCCTGGTCGCCGGCATCTACATCGGCTCCTCGCCGCTCGTCACGCCGGTGCTGCAGGACGTCGCCCAGTCGATCGGCGTCGTCGAGGAGGGCGACGGCATGAGCTACGCCTTCTTCGACGAAAGCCTCGAGGAGGACACGCTATGAGCGAAAGCTCGCCGGCGCCTGCGGTGACTGGGCCCCGCGCGCCGCGCTGGCTGTGGATCGCGCTGATCGCCTCGCTCGCCCTCAATTTCCTGGTGCTGGGCGTCGTCGCCCGCTCCATGTGGCACCATCCTCCGCCCGGCGGCGACCGCATCGCGACCATCGGCCTCGTCGGCTACGTCCGCTCGCTGCCGGCTGAGCGGCGCGAGGAGCTGAGAAAGATCATGGACGAGGGGCGCCCGCACCTGCGCCCATTGCGTCAGGAGCTGCGCCAGTTGCGCGGCGAGCTGATGGAGATCCTGCGGACCGAGCCGCTCGACAAGGGCCGTCTTGGCGCCGTCCAGACGCGTATCCTCGACAGCGAGATCGAGATGCGCCGCGTCATCAACCAGACGGTGGCGACGGTCGCCGAGCGCATGACGCCCGAGGAGCGCAAGGCGTTGGCGAGCTGGCGCGACGGGTGGCGCGGCGGCGGACCGCGCCGGCGTGGCCCGGGCGACGAGGAGAAAGACGCCACGGGCCCGCCGAAGCAGCCCTGACGCAACCGGCACTGGCCCTAAGAGCCTCAGGCTCTACGACGCATGGGCAAAAAGGTCCTCCTGCACCGCATGCTCGAGCTCGGTGCGTGCAACCCATGAGCGCGGGCAGCGCTGAGCGGTGAGCGCGCTGCCCTGCACCTCGAGGAGCGTGCGCGCCAAGCACAGCGCGAGATCGTCGCCCTCGGGTGCTGCCGGCGTGATGTCGGACGCCGAGACCTCGATCCGTACCCGGCCGTGCACCGCTATCGCCGAGATGCGCAACGCAGTTCCGGGCTGCGCGCGGATGAGGCCCGCAGCCAGCAGATGGATCAGCGCCTGGCGTATGGCGCGCGCATTGGCACGGACCTCGAGGTCCCCTGCGACCACCAGCTCGAGCCTGACGCCGCGCCCGCCGGTGCGGGCGACAACCTCGTCCCAGGCGGTCTCGACCAGGCCGGCAAGGGTCAGACGGTCGGCGCTCGAATGGGATGCCGAGGCAACCAGCGTCGTCATCGCCAGCGCATCCTCCGCGGCTCTGAGCAGAGCATCCCCGCTGTCGCGGATGTGGCGCGCGTATTCCTGGTAGCGCGTGTCGCCGAGGGGGCCGAACAGCTCCCGCTCCATCACGTCGGAGAAGCCGATCACCGCGTTGAGCGGCGTGCGAAGCTCGTGGCTCATGCAAGCCAAGAGGTCGCCGAAGGCCTGAGCCTGCCCGCGCGCCGGGCTCGCGGCGGAGGGCCTATGGGTCGCCCGCTTTTCCTGCTCCGGAGGTCGCCCCCCGCCCTTTGGCGCATCGTGCGGGCGACCGAACGCCAGGAGCCATCGCCGCACGGTGCCAGCCGCGCGTCTGAGGCCCTTGCCGGCCGTCGATCCAGCCCAATTGATCCGCGCCACCCGCGCTGCGCCTGCGCGCGGGCCGGCGCACGTCATCGCCGCCATCCCAAGCCTCTGACCAAATAGCGAAATCTGCCCCGACCGCGATCCGCGCGCATGCCCTCGCATCGAATCGCACACTCAGTGTCGCCTGAGTGCGAGTCGGCTGTCGAGGGAGTTTAATTGCGGCAAAGATAAGGCGGGCGCCGCCGGGTGCGCCGCGCCACAGTCGGGTGACTTTACTCGATCATCTTGCTGACGATCTCATGCACGTCGCGGGAGAGGCCCTTGGTCTTCGCCACCCGACGGAGCGCGGTCTTGGCTTGGCCTCGCCGCACGGTCTCGAGCGAGCGCCAGCTCCGGAACGCGCCGAGGAGGCGGGCCGCGACCTGCGGATTGAACCGGTCGAGCGCCAGCACCTGCTCGGTGACGAAGGCGTAGCCCTTGCCGTCCGGCCGGTTGAACTGCACCGGGTTCAGCGCCGCGAAATTGCCGATCAGGGCACGGACCTTGTTCGGCGCCGTCATCGAGAACAGCGGATGGCGGGTCAGCGCGCGCACCTTCACGAGCGTTCCGGCCAGCGGCGAGATCGCCTGCGCCACGAACCAGGTATCGATCACGATGTGGTCTTGGCTCCAGCGGTCGTAGAAGTGCTGCAGCGCCTTCTCCCGCTCGGGATTGCGGCTGCCGGCCAGCAGATAGAGCGCATGCGCCGTATCCGTCATGTTGGTGGCGCCTTTGTAATGTGTGGCGACGCGGCTGCGGTCCGCCTTGCCGTCGCGGGCGGCAAGCAGCGTCAGTGCTGCGTTGCGCAGCGCACGCCGTCCGGCGCCTGCGGCGTCCGGCGAATAGGGTCCGATATCGCCAAGCTCTGCATAGATGCGCTCGAGCTGGTCCCCGAGCGTCGTACCGACGAGCTTCAGGAGCTGCCGCCGCGCAGCATGGATTGCGGCCGGGTCGACGTTCTTGCCGATCTCGCGCGCGATGTCGCTCTCCGAGGGAAGCTTCAGCAACTCAGCCCGGTACGCCGGTTCTAGCCCGTCGTCGGCGATCGTCGCGCCGAGCGCCCGCGCATAGCCGAGGCCGCGGTCCGCGCGCTTGCTCCCCTCGCGCGACTTGACCGCCTGGGCGAGTGTGCGGGTGGCATAGTCGTTGGCGGCCTGCCAGCGGTTGAACAGGTCACTGTCGTTCGCCATCAGGAACTCGAGATCACGGTCGGCGAGGTCGATCGACAACTTGGCCGGCGCCGAGAACCCGCGCAGCAGCGACGGCACGGGGCGCGACGGCACGTCGACGAAGCGGAACTTCTCGCTGCGCTTCGTCACCTCGACGACGCCGTCGCCGAGCGCCCGGCCGTCCGGGAGCTTCAGCTCGATATCCTGTCCGTTGCCGCCGACGAGGCCGAGCTTCAGCGGCATATGCAACGGCTGCTTCTTCGGCTCGCCCGGCGTGGGGGGGAGCACCTGCTCGACGCTGAGCTCCGCCTGCTTGCGCGCGGGATCGTAGGCGAGCGCGCAGACGAGCTCCGGCGTGCCGGCTTGGGCGTACCAGCGCCGGAAGTGCCCGAGGTCCTTGCCCGATGCATCCTCGAAGCAGGCGATGAAGTCCTCGACCGTTGCGGCTTCGCCGTCGTGCCGGCTGAAATAGAGGTCCATGCCCGCCCGGAAACCGTCCGGCCCAAGTAGCGTCTCGATCATGCGGACGAGCTCGGCGCCCTTCTCGTAGACGGTTGCCGTGTAGAAGTTGTTGATCTCGATGTAGGACGCGGGCCTGACCGGATGCGCGAGCGGGCCCGCGTCCTCCGGGAACTGGTGGGCTCGGAGCTGCCGTACGTCGGCGATCCGCTGCACGGGCCGCGAGCGCTCGTCCGCCGAGAACTCCTGGTCGCGGAAGACGGTGAGCCCCTCCTTCAGGCAGAGCTGGAACCAGTCGCGGCAGGTGATGCGGTTGCCGGTCCAGTTGTGGAAGTACTCGTGCGCGACCACCGCCTCGATCGCCTCGAAGTTGGCGTCCGTCGCGGTCTCGGGCGAGGCGAGGATCAGCCGGTCGTTGAAGATGTTGAGGCCCTTGTTCTCCATCGCCCCCATGTTGAAGTCGGAGACGGCGACGATGTTGAACACGTCGAGATCGTACTCGCGCCCGAACCGCTCCTCGTCCCAGCGCATCGCGCGCTTCAGCGAATCCATCGCCCAGCCGCAGCGGTCCTCCTTGCCGGGCTCGACGTAGATGCGCAGGTCGACCTCGCGGCCGGACATCGTCCGGAAGGTGGAGGCGATCGAGCCGAGGTTGCCGCCGACCAGCGCGAACAGGTAGCAGGGCTTGGGGAACGGATCGCGCCAGACCGCGTACCGCCGCCGCCCGCGATCGAGCGTGCCGTGCTCGACCGGGTTGCCGTTGGCGAGCAGCACCGGGGCGGCGTCCGCGTCCGCTTCGATCCGCGTCGTGTAAGTCGCGAGCACGTCCGGCCGGTCGAGGAAGTAGGTGATGCGCCGGAAGCCTTCCGCCTCGCATTGCGTGCAGTAGACGCCGCGCGAGCGGTAGAGGCCCTGCAGCGCCTTGTTGCCGTCGGGGTTGACGTAAGTGACGATGTCGAGCTCGAAGCCGGAGCCCGGCACCTTGGGCAGCACGAGCTGGCCCGCCGCAAGCTCATAGTCCGCCGGCTCGAGCCGCCGGCCGCCGATCGCGATCTGCTCGAGCTCGAGCTGCTCGCCGTCGAGCCGCAGCGGCGAATCCGCGCCGTCATCCGCACGCGGATTGCGCCTCACCCCAAACCGCGAGCGCACCCTCGTATGCGTCGGGTGCAGCACGACGTCGAGCCGCACCGCCTCGATCAGGAAGGCAGGGGAACGATAGTCTTTCAGACGAATCGGCCGCGGCCGCTCGGGCTTCATCTGTCGGGGGCCTCGCGTGGGCTGAAGCGCAGGTCGCGCGCGTTGAAGGCAAACATCGGGCGTTGAGCCGGCAATGGCAAGCCCGTGCTTTGCGGATACTGAATGCACGAGGAAAAGCTCGTTTCGGGGAGCTACGCTCGCACCACTGCGGGCCCGCGCCACAGCCCATTGGCCGCGAGGAAGTCGATCACCGCCCGGTTGAAATTCTCCGGGTCCTCGATCGGGCAGGCATGTCCGGTGCCCGGCAGCACGACGTGACGCGCGCCTTTGATTCCCTGCGCCGTTGCCGTACCGGCGGCGAGCGAGTTGTCGTGCGCACCGTTGATGACGAGCGTCGGAAGGTCGATCTCAGCGAGCCGACCGCTCATGTCCGCGCCATTGCGCGCGAGATGGATCAGCGAGATGCACTTGGCGGAGAGCGTGTGCGCATTCTCCGTGAACAGACCGAGCAGCCAGCGCCCGCGCGCGGTCTGCGGGAAGTCTGGCGCGACCAGCTCCCGCAGGTAGCCGTGCAGGTACCGTGGCAGGTCGGTGGTCCGGGTGAGGTCGAGCACGCGCCGCGCGACATTGGCGCTGCCGCGGCTGTTGCCGCCGACCAGGATCAGCGCCTTAACCATCTCCGGATGATCGAGCCCGATCATCAGTGCAATGCCCGATCCGACGCTGCATCCGCAGAAGATCGCCGACGTGATGGCCTCGCTGTCGCACACGCCGATGACGTCGCGCGCCATGTCGGCGAGCGTGAACGGCGTCTCGGGCTTGTCTGAGCGCCCATAGCCGCGGAGGTCGATGCTCACCACCCGATTGTAGGGCGAGAAGTGCGCCGCCTGATGGAGCCACATCCGATGATCGAAGGGATTGGCGTGGACGAGCACGAGCGGCGGGCCCTCGCCCGAGACTTCGTAGTAGATGCGCGGTCCGCTGGCCGAGCTGTAGGGCATGATGTCGATCCGGACGGGTCTCACGTCGTGCTTCGGCGACCATAGGATGCAAGCCGCGCCGGTGTCGACAATCGAGGCTCGTGCGGGGGGTTCGGGTCGAGCCTGGGGGTTCAGACCCGGCGGATCTGACCCCTTCTCAGCCATGAGGGCTCCCCCGCCAACTCAGCCGGCCGCCGCCAGCGCCTGCTCCAGATCGCCGATAAGGTCGGCTTGCGCCTCGAGTCCGACCGAGAGCCGCAGCAGGTCCGGTGGACAGGGGGTCGCCGGCCCTTCGACCGAGGCGCGATGCTCGATCAGGCTCTCGACGCCGCCGAGCGAGGTGGCGCGCTTCCACACCTTGACCGCTGCCGCTGTAGCTATTGCCGCGCCCTCCCCGCCTTTGACGCGGATCGAAAGCATGCCGCCGAAGCCGCCCTGCATCTGTCGCTTCGCGACCGCATGGCCGGGGTCTTGCACGAGCCCGGGGTAGAGCACGCGCTCGATTTTCGGATGACCGTCGAAGTGCTGGGCGATCGCCAGCGCTCCAACGCACTGATGGCGCACGCGCACATAGAGCGTGCGCAGCCCGCGCAGTAATTGTGCCGCCTCGAATGGCCCGAGGATGGTGCCCAGCCCCGAGCGCAGCGTGGAGGCACGCGCCGCGAGCTGTCCGCTCTCGGCGAACGTCAATGCACCGGCCACCACATCCGTATGGCCATTGAGATACTTGGTGGCCGAATGCATGACGGCGTCGGCGCCGAGCGCGAGCGGACGGCAGAGCACCGGGGTCGCGACAGTGGAGTCGACGGCAAGCGGGACGCCGGCTGCGTGCGCGAGCCTTGCCGCACCGGCGATGTCGCTGATCGTCCACAGCGGGTTCGCAGGCGTCTCCAGCCACACCAGCCGTGTAAAGCCGGGGCGGATGGCGGCTGCAATGGCGTCGAGGTCGGCGGCGTCGACCAGGCTCGCCTCGATGCCGAAGGAGGGCGCTTCCGTCAGCAGCCACTTGCGCATTCCCCAGTACATGACGGCAGGCGCGACCACGTGCGCCGGCCGCTCGAGCGCCAGGAAGAGCGCGGTGGCCGCCGACATTCCCGAAGCGAAAACGAGGCTCGCTGCACCATTCTCGATCCGGCTCATGACGCCTTCGAGCTGGCGGACGGTCGGATTGTCGGGTCGAGCGTAGATGTAGCCGCGGCGGCTCTGGTTGTCCGTATCGCGCTCGTATGTGGTCGAGACATGGATCGGCGGCACGACAGCGCCGGTCTCGGGGTCGATCGATCCACCGGCCTGCGCGGCGATGGTTTCGCAACCAAGCTCGTTGTTCAAGACGCGGCTCCTTGTGAGACCTGTCCTAATGTCCCGATTCCGAAGTTCGCCT
>JBIOVC010000481.1:0-4221 GCA_044867545.1 Hyphomicrobiaceae bacterium
GCGATCGCCTGCGTGATCATCGCAGATGAGGGGAGGCCGCGGGAGGGATGGAACTATCCGATCGAGCGGGCGGCCGCTCTGCACTATGTCCGTGGCTATGCGCCGGAGCTCATCGGTTTCCTCGAGCTTGCCTCGGATTGGTACGCATGGTCGCTGTTCGACTGCGTGCCGCTGCCATTCTGGTCGCGCGGATCGATCGGACTCATCGGGGACGCGGCGCATCCGATGCTGCCGTTCCTCGCCCAAGGCGGGGCCATGGCGCTCGAGGACGCCCTGACCCTGGCGGATGCGCTGGCGTCGTCTCCCCGTGATCCCGCATCTGCATTCCGGGCTTTGGAAGCCGCCCGATGGCGGCGTGTCGCCCGCGTGCAGGCGGCCTCCCGCGCCAATGGACGGATCTACAGAATGGCGGGACTGGAAGCTCGGCTGCGCAACCTTGCCTTCAGTGCGGTGCCCGGCGCGCTGCTGATGCGCGGCTACGACTGGATCTATCGTTGGCACGGCGACAAGCTGCCTGTCACCGGCCCCGATTCAGCACACGGATGATGGCGCTTTTTGCTGGTTGACCGGTGTCAAAGACCTTACATCTCGATCCATCGCAGATGTGAGGAACATAGAGGACCAGCGAGGGCCGCATGTCGTACAAGACTATTCTTGTCCACCTGAACCATGCCGCGCGCACGCCGGCGCTGATGGGTGCAGGCATCCAGCTCGCGCGCGAGCACGATGCTCACATCATCGGCCTGTACGTGTTTCCCGCCTACCGGTTGACGCCGCCTGTACCGCTTCCCTTCGGCGCGGATGTCGTGGCCAAGATCCGCGCGACAATGAAGGACGACATGGAGCGGGTGCGCACGGCGTTCGAGCAGGTCAAGGCGGGTCAGTCGCTTTCGATCGAATGGCGGTCGATCACGTCGGAGCGCCGCGATCCCGAATCCATCGTGCTCGAGCACGCGCGGGCGGCCGACCTCGTCATCGCCAACCAGGCCGACCCGGACTGGACGTTCACGGACATCCTCGACTTCCCCGAGGCGCTTGCCATCGACAGCGGCCGGCCGGTCTACGTGGTGCCGAACTCCGCGCGCACCGTCATCCCGCCCAAGACCATTTGCGTTGCCTGGAACGGTAAGCGGGAGGCCGCACGCGCGCTCGCCGATTCGCTGCCGCTGCTCAAGACGGCGAAATCCGTCTTTGTGCTGACCATAACCGAGCGCGACGCGGAGGCGGAAGGCGCGCTACCCGATACCGAGATCGCGGCTGCACTCGCCCGGCATGGTGTGAAGGTCGAGATCGCAAGCGCGCCTGCCAGCAGCTCGTCGATCGGGGTGGAGATCCAGACGCGCGCCATGGCCCGCAACGCCGATCTCATCGTGATGGGCTGCTATGGGCATTCCAGGCTGCGCGAGTTCGCGCTCGGCGGGGTCACGCGCCATATGCTGAAGGACATGACCATACCGATCATGTTTTCCCATTAACGAGGGATCATGCGATGACGGTGAAGAGCCAAAGCGACGCTCTGGGGCTGCTGCGCAGAGTACGGCTCGAGCTGGCGCGGGACCACGAGTTTCCCGAAGGCAGCCGCGATCGGGGCTATGACTTCATTGCCCCGATCAATGCCCAGGGTCAGATCGACCCAATGGCCTGGAAGCTGGTGCGGGACCGTTGCCGGGTGCGCAGGTTCTGGGAAGGTCAGCCCGATGAGGTCGGGCATATCGTTCACAAGCCTGGGGGCGCCTGGGCGTTCCACTACGACATCCACGGCGATCCGGAGCACGACGAGACCGGCTTCCGCTTCGAGAAGCACACGTTGAAGCCCGGTGAGTACATCTCGATCAAGGAGCAGGACGGCGTGCTGCGCACCTTCCGCGTCATATCGGTCGTCGAGACCGACTAGTGTGATGATCGAGAAGTCCGCGTCATCGTGTTGGGCCGGGTGGTGGAGCGGACTTCGCGATCTGAATCACACTAGAACCATTTTCAGTTGGCTAGTGTCCTTCAGATCGCGAAATTCGTTCCGCGCCAGCCGCAGACTGAGACGAATTTCGCGATCAGGACACTAGTCGCCCCAGGTCAGGAACTCGGCCACAAGCAGCGTGAGGGTGGTTGCCACACCGGCCCAGGGTACCCAGTGCGGTACCACGAATGTGCCCGCGGGCGGGACCCTGTCGCGAGCCTTCAGTGCAATCAGCGCGGCGTTCACCACGGCGAACAGCAGCAGGGTCAAGCGGGCCGTTATCTCGGCGAGCCGCTCGAGCGGAAAGAAGAGGGCCAGCACGAGCACGCCCGCAGCGGCGAGGGCGGTCGCTGTGACCGGCGTGCGGGTTGCCGGATTGATTGCGGCAAGTCCTGAGGGCAGGCTGCCCTGGTCGGCGAGGCCATAGAGCACGCGGGACGCCATTATGATCTGCACGATCACGCCGTTCACGGTTGCGACGATCGCGATCAGGCTCATGATGCGCGGCGAGGCCCCGGTCAGGCGCTCGAACACCAGCGCGAGCGGAGCGGGCGACTGTGCGAGCTCGCTTGGTCCGACCGCGATCAGAGCGACCCAGACGACCAGCACATAGAGCAGAGTCGTCAGAACCAGTGTCAGGAAGATCGCCCGCGGCACGGTGCTTGCGGGGTCCTTCACCTCCTCGGCGATATTGGCAAGCGCCTCGAACCCGATGAAGGCGAAGACGGCGAGCAGCGTCGCGGAGAGCAGGCCTGCCCATACGATGGGGTCGAAGCTGGCGGGGACCGCTTCAGGTAGGCGGGTGAAGAGCTCCGGACCGGCTGCCGCTCCAATCGCGACGATCAGCAGCAACCCGCCGATCTCGATGACGGTCATCACGCCCGCGAACGTCACCGACTGCTTGACGCCCAATGCGGCGGTCGCCCCCATCGCAAGTACGACCGAAGCGATGATTAGATCGTCCGACAGCGGAACGAAGACGCCGATGTAACCGGCACTGCCGACGCTGATCGCGGCTGCGGACACGACGGCGATGGCAACGACGAGCAGGCCGATGACCAGCGCGAACATCGGCGAACGGAAGGCGGCACGAACATAGGCCGCTTCACCGGCAGCGACCGGCATGCGGCTGCCGAGCTCGGCAAAGGACGCGCCGGTGATCATCATCAGCACGGCGGCCATGACGAACGCGAGCGGGGCAGCGTAGCCCGCCCGCCCCGCTGCGGCACCGATCAGAACGTAGATGCCGGCGCCGACCGTCACGCCGACGCCGTAGAGCACGGCGTGCGTGAGGGTCAGCGTGCGCGCAAGCCCGACCGGGGCAGATCGGGGCCGGTTTGCTTCAATGCCGGCCGCAACCGGGTCCGATCGGTCCATGAGGCTTGATCTGGGGTGACGCGTGGCTCCGAGACTTGATCGGCGGCCGGCGCCTGCCCGTCAAGCCATCAAGCGCGCAGTCGCATGCAGCTTGTCTCAGCTCACGCGGGTCCACGTCACCGTCTTGCACAGTATCACCGCCGCGCAGCCCTGCAGGTCGAGTGCGTTCTTGCTCTTGACGGTGAGCGTGCCCGAGTAGGTGGCGCCGTCGGCGCGGTTGTAGAGCTGGCCCTGCCACTGGTTGGAACCGGTCTTCTTCGCTCCGCTCATGATGACGAGGCCGACGATGGGACGCTTTCTCAAGGCCTCATTCGGGTTCTTGTCGTCGGTCTTCTGGCCGTCGACAACCTTGACGATCTTGGCACAGAGCCCATCGCCGCATTTGTAGATCTGCACGTGGCTCTTGTTATCCGGGTGCTCCCAGACGCCGAATGCGTCGTCCGCGCTCTGCGCGCCGGCAATCGATGCAGTCGCGGCGATGAAGAGAGCGGCCGAAATGCCGCAAATGATGGTCCGCATGAGCTTCCTCCCGCCTCCCGGCCGACGGGCATCAGCTTGCACCCGTGGTCCGAGCAAAGGCGCCGGAACCTAGCACGCGGGGAGGAGAGGAATTAGGGCGTAGGCCTGCAAAGCCGACGTATCCGCGGCCGCATCGGCAAGCCCGCATGCCGCCGGTTTCCGCCGATTCCCGGCTATTGCGCTTCTTCGCCGCCGCAAAGGCGGCTAATGCTCTGACCGTGTTCCGGCCGAGCATCATAAGCGAACGGGTAAGCCCTGGACGTCGAGCCTTTGACGTGCGCTCACCTAGGGAGCGCGACCTCTAATGCTCGCTGCCGACAGCCCGCTCGTCGCGGCGCTCGTTCCGTCGCCCAACTTCGGGCCGCGCAACG
>JBIOVC010000482.1:0-4118 GCA_044867545.1 Hyphomicrobiaceae bacterium
CCTCGCCGAGCGCGCGATCTCGTCCCAGAGCGCGGAGAGCTGCTCGTCGGTCATCCAGTCCTGGGCATCGAGCAGCACGAAGCCGTCGACGCTGCCTTCCGGCTGGCCGGCCAGATACTCGGTGAACGAGCGGTGCTCGACCTCGACGCCCGCCGCGCGCTCGCGCAGCGTCTCGAAATTGGCGCGCTGCAGGTAGGGCGGCAGCGGGCCAGAGCCGCCGCTCGCGTAGCGCCGGCCAAACGCCTGCCAGGCGAAATAGTTGTCGGAGAGGTCGAAGTCGCAGGCGAGACGTTCCAGCCGCGCGCGCAGCACCTTCGCCATGTGGCTCTCGTTGCCCTTGAGCGCCTTGAACTGGGACGGCGGAATGCCCAGCCCGAAGAGCGCGGAGGGGCGGTCGACCAGCCAGCGGATGTGGCGCTTGTCGAACAGGGGTGCGAGCTCGCTTTCGAAGATCTGGCGCTGCTCCTCGCGTGACTTGGCGCTCAGGAGCTTCCTCGGGTTGCGGCCGTGGATGCGGGCGACAAGGTGACTCGCGCCGATGAAGGTGCCGAGCAGGCCGTGGCGGTAAAGGTTGGAGCGGAAGTAGGCGATGCGCCGGCGGCCGATGGCGTTGCGCGACTCCCAATAGCGGCGGGTGGCTTCGTCGAGGTGGGGTCGGATGTGCTCGAAGTAGGCGGTGACGTTGGCGCTGGCGTCGGCCTCCGCGAAGAAGCGATGGAAGGCGCTGTAGTCCGGCAGGTAGCGCGCGGCGGCGAGCTTCAGCCTGGTCAGCGCGATGTGGGCCGGGTTGAGGTCGATGGCGGTCAGCCGGATCGGAGCCGCCGTCACGTAGCTCAGGATGTTGCACCCGCCGGAGGCGATGGCGACGAGATGCTCGCCGGGCTGCAGCTTGAGCGCCTCCATGTCGACCACCGGATCTTCCCAGATCTGGGGGTAAACGAGGCCGGAGAATGCCAGCGTGAACAGCCGCTCCGAGATGCCCTGCCGCGAGATCGGCTTGTGGCGATGGACGGCCTGATGAAGTTTCTGCTGCTTGCCGCGCAGGACGTGCCGTTTCGGCTCGCCCGCCAGCGCATCAGGCATGGTTGCCATGGGGGTGCCCTCGTACCTCGCAAGAAGTCTCCGCTGGCGGTACGTTCCAAGCGGGTGATTTATTGAAGCCACACCCGCGTTGCAACTTAAAACGGCAGCACCGTGACGGTTGCAGCGGGCGCTCTACTTGCCGCAGGGCCCGTTCTCCCCTAAACGGGCGGCTCTCTCCTTATGATCCAGGTTCCCGTCCGCGAGGCACCAGCCATGTCCAAACGCTCGCTCCGCAACATCGAGACGCGCAAGAAGAAGGCGCGGCGCGCTCTGCCGCGCGCCAAGGTCACCCGTATTCAGGGCAACACGGCGGCCGTGCGCAGGCGGCTGAAGAAGCTCGCCGGCAAGGCGCGGGCAGCGAAAGCCAGGGTCTAACCCTATTTCAGTCGCGGGTCTGCACGGCGATGGTGTCGGCCCGATGCTCGGCCTCCGCGCGAACGGTCGCAGCGAGGTCGCAGGCCGCATTGGCCTGCTCGAGGACGGCGCGAGCAAGCTGCCCGAGCAGCATCGCCGCCACACCGGCGGCGGCTGCGGCCGGCGCGATGATCGGGTGGGCGAGCCACTCGAGCGCTACCTGCGCCTGCGGGACGCTCGCGAGCAGGTGCGGGGCAAATTTCAGCACAGCAGTTGCGGCGACGGCTCCAAGCAGCGTCAGGCCGCCGATCCAGGTCAGCAGACGGGCGATGAGCCGGCCCGTTCCGTAGGCATTGCGGCGCGCCGGCAGCGCCAGCGGCAGGGGCCGTTCCGCACCGAGCAAGGCAAGCGAGATGGCGCCCGGCCGCGCGGGCCGGTCCTTGCCCGGCACTGGAGGCGGTCCACTGCGCACCTGCGCGCCGTTGACGCCAGGAGGAGGAGGCGGGGTATCACCGGCGCGAAGAGACTGGATGAGGACCAGCGCATCGTGCGCGGCCTCGGCCTCCGGTGCGCCGGCGTGGTTTTCGATCAGGTGACGGTAGAACTTGACCGCATACTCCGTGCGGCCCTCCGCCTCAGCGCGGCGGGCGGCCTCCAGGATCTGCGACGGCGTGTACTGCTGCACTGCGGGCGGCATGCCCGGCCCCCTGTCCCCTTGTTCTCGAAGCTACAGGAAGTGCCGACCGATGTCAGCCACAACGATCATCGCGCGAGCGGCTGCACGCGACGTCCGAAGGTCGATGACACCTGCCGCAGCTCGGCTGCCGCATCGACGTCGGTCAGCGTCGCAACGAACGCGACGCGATGCCCCGCGAGGTTCGCCAGCGTGTCGGCCATGGCGTGCAGGCCCGACCAGCGTACGTTATCAAATGCGGTGAGCACGCGCGGCGTGCGCTTCATGCCGACCAGCCAGTAGCCGCCGTCGGTCGACGGGCCGAGCACCACGTCGTGGCCGCCGAGCGCGTTGAAGGCGCTCGCGATGTGGCTCGCGCGGATAGCTGGGATGTCGGCGCCGATGATGACGACGGGACCCCGCTGCGGCCAGCGCATGATCGCCTGCATCTGGGCGCCGAGGTCGCCGGCGGCGACCGGCATCCGCGGCACGGACGGCAGCATGCGGCTTCCGACAGCGCTTGGCGGCGTCACCGCCGCCCACGTCTGCCAGCGGCCCGGCCGGTCGAGCCGGCAAAGCAAGGCGGCAATGGTGTGACGGCAGAACCAGGTGGCGGCGACGAGGCCGGCCTCGCGGCCGAGGCGGGTCTTCACGCGCCCGGCGTGCGGCTCCTTGACCATCACCACGAGGCGGCGCGCGTAGGACTTTGCGGCCGGTCGAGGGGTCATGCCATCGGCTTGTACACGTAGCCCTTGCCGTCCTTGGCGAGGACGCCAGCGCCCGGCATGCCGTAGTGATAGCCGGAGACGATCGCCTTGTCGGCGATCGCCTGGTCGAAGATGCGGCGGCGGGAGGCTTCCGCCAAAACCGGATCGGAATCAAAGGACACGTGCCAGTGCGGGTTCCTGACGAACAGCGCCGGGATGTTGGTGACGTCGCCGAGCACGATGAGCTGGCGGTTGCCCGAGGACACGGAATAGCTCATGTGCCCCGGCGTGTGGCCGTAGGTGGCGATGGCGCGGATGCCGGCTGCGACCTCGGCGCCCGGCTCGATGTGGCGCATGTTCTTCCAGTTGGGGAAGGTCGCCTGGATGCGCTTGGCGGCGAAGTCGGTGGTGGCGGGGTCGGTCCAGTGGCGGTACTCGGCCGCTCCGACCAGGATCTCGGCATCGGGGAAGACCTGGGCGTTGGTGTCCTTTTGCATCAGGCCGAAGATGTGGTCGGGGTGGAAGTGGCTGACGATGATGATCCTGATGCGCGACGGATCGATCCCGGCCGCTTTCAGGTTGGCGGTGAACTGGCCGGCGGTCGGGGCGACTTGGGCGCCGGTGCCGGAGTCGAACAGCACGTAGTAGTCCTTGATCCGGACCAGCGTGACAGTGAACGGAATGGGCACCTGGGCGTCGGACAGGCCGCCTGCACGCAGCGCCGCCCTGATCTCGTCCATCGTGGCGTTCGTCACGAAGCCCGGGCTGAGCGCGGCCTCCCAGACGCCGTCGTAGATCGTCGTCACCTCCAGGTCGCCGACCTTGAACCGCTTGAACCGCGCGGGGGTGCCGGCCGCCGCCACGGCGCTCGTCTTCTGCTTCTGCTTCTGCGCGTGGGCGGGTGCGATGAACTCGATCGGTCCGTCGAGGCCGAAGGCGGCCCCGGCTGCCGCGGCCGAAATCACGAACCTGCGGCGTGATACGTCGAACATGCTCTTCTCTCCGGTGTGCGCCGACCCGCGCAGATGGCGGTCGGCTGTCTCATCCATGCGCCTGGATAGCGGCGGTGCAATGGTCTCTTGCGAGCCAAACCGTTCACGATTTCTCAAATCACGCGCAGCGCTAGGCTTTCCGCGGTGCAGCGCGGTAGAGCCGCTCGATGAGCGACATCGGCGCTCGCAGGTAGAACAGCCCGAGGCAGGAGAGGTTGCGTACCGCGCGCATGACGTAGCCCTCGTGCTTGTAGCGCAGCGCGCTCGTCACCGCGTTGGTGCGCAGCATCATGGTGCGGCGGCGGCCGA
>JBIOVC010000483.1:0-4877 GCA_044867545.1 Hyphomicrobiaceae bacterium
CGGGCAAGCTATTGCCTGAGTAAACGCCAGTCTTCCATCGACTGGCATGACAACGGGATGATCAGTTCCGCCGGCGGCGACCCGCCATGCGGACAGGAGTGGAAATGGCCAGCAAAACCCTACCGACCCTTGCCGGGGGCTCCGCCGGACTGGCGCGGTATCTCGAGGAGATCCGCCGGTTCCCGATGCTGGAGCCCAACGAGGAGTACATGCTGGCCAAGCGCTGGCAGGAGCACGGGGATGCCGATGCGGCGCATCGGCTGATCACGTCGCACTTGCGCCTGGTGGCGCGGATCGCGATGGGCTACCGCGGCTACGGCCTGCCGATCGGGGAGGTGATCTCCGAAGGCAACGTCGGGCTGATGCAGGCGGTCAAGCGCTTCGATCCTGAGAAGGGCTTCCGGTTGGCCACCTACGCCATGTGGTGGATCCGCGCCTCGATCCAGGAGTACATCCTGCGCTCGTGGAGCCTCGTGAAGATGGGCACCACGGCGGCGCAGAAGAAGCTGTTCTTCAACCTGCGCCGGATCAAAGGCCAGCTGCAGGCGCTGGAGGACGGCGACCTCAAGCCGGAGCAGGTGAAGTCGATCGCCAAGAAGCTCGGCGTTCCCGAGGACGATGTGATCTCGATGAACCGCCGGCTAGGCGGCGACGCTTCGCTCAATGCCCCGGTCAGGGCCGAAGCGGATGCCGGCGAGTGGCAGGACTGGCTCGTCGACGACGCGCCGGACCAGGAGGAGCGGCTCGCCGAAAGGGAAGAGTTCGACTTGAGGCGCGGGATGCTGAAGAAGGCGCTCGGCTCGCTCAGCGAGCGCGAGCGGCGCATCTTCGAGGCCCGCCGGCTCGCCGAGGATCCAGCGACGCTCGAGGACCTGTCGGCCGAGTTCGGCGTCAGCCGCGAGCGGATACGCCAGATCGAGGTGCGCGCCTTCGAGAAGGTGCAGAAGGCGGTACAGAGCTCCGCCCGGAGCGTGGAGGCCGGAGCGGCTGCGTCTTAAACCGGTGCAGCTGCCCGAAGCGTTCGCTGCAAATCACCCCCTGGGCGCTCGTCAAGCCGATTTCGTGCATCGGCCGGCCGCAAATCGTGCCCCGTAGCGTAGTCCTCCCGCGCGACCGTCACACGAATCACTTAGCCTGTTATCCACAGGGCAGCGTGGCCCTGCCCGCCGCGGCTAGGCGTTGAGGACGCGGCGTGGGGTGCGCGTCGGAGCGCGAAGGCTGTCACGTCTTGTGGCATCTGCAAGTCGATCTCGATCGGTTCCGGCGCCTCTGTGCCGGCTGGGTCCAAGGCGGCATGGATGGGACCGCCGGGGGGATGGCCAGCCGGCCCGTTTCGTATCAGCAGTCCAGTCTCGCTTTCCTGCTCCCATCCTGGACCGCTGCGCCATCCTGCCATCTCACCGCGACCAGCGACCGGCCGGGTCACGCATTCGCCCGGGCGGGACGGCGTTTGGCCGCGCGCGTGGCAGAGAACCCGCAAGGGACGGTGGCGCGCACTGAAACTGATATGGAGTGGCCTATGCTGAAGCGCCGACATCCATGGTCCGTGCCTGTGCCTGGTCTTCCTTGCTCGAGCCCGGCACGATCGCTCCGGCCGGAGCCGGAATGGTTCCAAGTGCCGCTGTGGCGCCTCAAGCTTCTGCAGCCGCCAAGTACACCCTAGTCCGATGCTGCCGGCAGGGAGGTGCGAACCCGCTAGCCGGCCACGATGAACGAAAAGGCCGGCCCTCGTGGCCGGCCTTCACTTTGGGGCATGGGCGGCCGCGCCAGACGGCTCACTCAGGCAGCATGTTGGCGAGCGGCCGCGCCCGCTGGTTCGAGAAGTAGTTGGCGATCGCCTCCATGATCGAGTCGGAGACCTTGTTGCGCCATTTGTCGGACTTGAGCAGCGCGGCATCCTCGGCATTCGAGACGTAGGCAAGCTCGATCAGTACGGCCGGGACCTGGGCCGTCTTCAGCACGCGGAATGCGGCGGAGCGGTCAGGGTTGTCTTTCAAGTTGGTGGTCTGGCCCATGTACTCGATCACCGATCGGGTGAACACGCCCGTGCGCTCCTTGGTGATGTCGACCTCGCTTTCGATCAGGTCGGTCAGGATGCGGCGGACGGCTTCGGCATCGCCCGAGCGCTTGAGGGCCGCAAGCTCGGCGCCCGACATCGCCTGGGAGCCGACGTCGCCCTTCGCCGAACGGCGGAGCGCATCGGCGACCGATTCGCGGAGCGAGTAGATGGTGGCACCGCGGGCCTTCGACCTCGCGTAGTCGGCG
This sequence comes from Hyphomicrobiaceae bacterium, assembly GCA_044867545.1. GTDB lineage: Bacteria > Pseudomonadota > Alphaproteobacteria > Rhizobiales > Hyphomicrobiaceae > DATLZB01. The sequence goes on from JBIOVC010000483.1 coordinate 2,266, forward strand.
TGCACGGCGATGAACAGCGCGGCCTGGTGCTTTTCTGCAAAGGCGCGGCGGTCGTCGAGCGGCACGAACACGTCACTCTCGCGCGTCATCAGAACCTTGTAGTGGCCCGTGGACTCGAGCTTGTCGCGCAGGTTCTTGGCGAAGGCGAGCACGACGTCCTTCTCGACGATGCCGTTCTTCTCGGCGCCCGAGTCGTAGCCGCCGTGGCCCGGGTCGATCACGATCACCGGTTTGTAGGACTTGGCGGCGCGAACCTCCGGCCGCTCGGCCGGCCGCGGCAGCGGCGGCTGCACGCCGCCGGCGCCGAGCCCATAGGAGGCCATCTTCAGCGACGGCCGCGGCTTCGGGGCCTGGGCAACCGCCGAGGCCGGGATGATGTCGAGGATGAGCTGGAAGCTCTTGCCGTCTGGCGAGGCCTCGATCGTCTGCCGCTCGACGACGACCGGCTCCACGACGTCGATGACGATCATCGACTGGCCGGGAGCCGAGAGCCCGCCGCGGAACGACTTGACGAGGCCGACGGGCCGCTCACCGATCGGCGGCGGGAGCTGCATGTGGACGGCTGAAAGCTCGACGATCACGCGGTTGGGGTTGTGCAGGGAGAAGACCTCGAAGTCGACGCGGCGCTCGAGGCCGATATGAAAGCGGGTCGAAAGCTGATCGATAGAGCCGGTGGAGATGGTCGAGGTCAGTTGTGTGGCGAGGGGCTCGGCGCGGACGTCGGGTTCGGCGGGCAGCAGGGCAAGCAGGAGAGCGCCTGCCAGTGCCAAGCGCCAAGTCGGATCACCGGCGGTTCGCCAGGAGTCCATCATCGCGTCTCCCCCTCCCACCCAAGAACGCTGAGGGGCACTCTGCCCACCAAAGATGGCGTTTTACGGAACGCCACGAGGTTTTGTTATGGAAACGGGAGCGTTAACAAACCGCTAACGAATCACGGTGTGACCAGCCGCGCGTAGCCCTGATCGATCGCCTCGACCAGCAGCTGCTGGTAGTCGGCGTATTGCCGGCTACCGCTCCTGATGTCGCCGAAGGCGACGCCGGCGAAGCTCTCCTTGCGCAGGTACACGATCGGGGCGCCGACCGGCACGAACACGGCGCGCTGCTTGTTCAAGGTGGCGATGATGCCGCGCATGAGGCCGGCTTGGTCGAGCTGGGAGACGGTGACCATGCGCATGGCGCCTTTCGTCAACGATACCAAATGGATGAACATCGAGGACGCGGGCACGTAGAGACGGCCGCGGTGCGAGTAGGGCGCGTCGGGTCGCTCGCGCTCCTCAAAGAGCAGACTCGGCCAGTCGTCGTCCCAGGTGATGTCCGTTCGGTAGGCGACAATTGCGCCCTGCGCCGTGAACGCCGGGCGCAACGTCAGGTAGCTGCCGATGTAGTGATCGACGGCGGCGCGGGTGTAGGCCCCCATGTAGACGGGCGCCACGTTCCTCGATGATCCGGGGCGGCCTGGCTCGCCGCGGTCGGCCTGGCCGTGCCAGGCGAGCTGCAGCTCCTCGAAGTCGAGCCCTAGAACCATGCAGACATCGAACAGGGTCTGGTCGCGGACCTGCCGGCCGTTGAGCAGGTTCTGGATGGTCTTCTCGTGGCAGTCGGCGGCGTCCGCAAGCTCGGCCTGCGTCATCTTCTTCTCGATCATCGCCGTCTTGATGCGAGCCAGGGCGCCGTTGCGCTCGGTTACAGCCATGGCGGATCGCCTCCCCTCTATCGTCCGCAACTTATCGCAAAACTCCGGTTTGTGTCTCAAGACGCCGAAGCGATGCCGGCGATTGGCGCCGGCTGCCGACCGGCTGCCTGCAAATTCGGCGCGGCGTCGCGCACAATCAACTTCATCGACAGCCGGATCCCCCAAGCAACGAGCCGGCGTCGTGTCTGGTCTTCGCATGCGGCCCTAATCCCACCTCCTCATCCCCGGGGGCCGTTTGGCGAGGCGCGGGCGCCCGCCGGCTGGCAGTGACCGGCGGGCGTTCGTGTTCCAAAGAGGCACCGCTTGGTGTCACTCGCCGCGGGCGACCGCCTCACGACTTGTCTGGCGGATCAGCACCAGAATTGCGCAGAACGCAATCAGGGCGAGGACAGCGAGGCTGATATAGCCGGCGCCCGAGCCGATCAAGCGCACCAGGAAGTCGATGATCTGCTCGTACTTGACGATGGCGACCGCGCCGCCGATCACGCCGCCGATGCGGGCGAGGCCCTGTATCTCCTTGTCGCGGCGGCCGTAGAAGTAGAACAGCAGCAGGAGCGCCCAGGCGCCGAAGGCCAGGCTGAACAGCGGCGCCAGCGAGCGGAAGCCGCCGATCGGGCCGGCGCCGTAGAGCAAGGCGGCCGCCTGCAGGAAGGCGTGGCTCATCACCGGGAAGATGACCATGGCTGCGGCGCCGATCAGCACGCCGCGCTCGATGCCGTCCTGATGCGTCGGATAATATTCCTCCAGCGCCTTGCGGCGGAACGCCAGCAGGATGCTGATCGTCAGCAGCATCATCATGAAGAAGATCTTGAACGGCAGCATCCAGTGGTGGACGAGGCCGGTCAGCGAGCGCTGGGCCTCCGGCTCGTGCATGGCGTTCACGGCGGCGACGAGCCGCTTCTGCGCCTGGCAACATTCC
>JBIOVC010000484.1:0-7154 GCA_044867545.1 Hyphomicrobiaceae bacterium
CCGGCCGATCAGGTTACGCTAACCTTCGGCATCCGGTCGCTGCAGGAGCGGCTGATTGCCGGCGCTCGAACCCGGTTCGTCGCGGAGCAGGATCGCTTCGTCGAGGCCGGCACGGCAGCGCACCAGCATGCCGAGGCCTACGCGATCCTCGATCTCTTCGCGCAGTACCAGGTCGACGATGTGACGACGGTCAACTTCAACATCGACAACGTGTTCGACGAGACGTACAGGCAGCACCTCGACCAGTACAACAGTCCGGGCCTCAATGCGCGGGTGGCACTCACGATGCGGCTCGGCGCCAAGTGACAAGCAAGAAGGAAGCGGCAGGCATGTTCATCGCAATGAACCGGTTCAAGGTGATCAGGGGCTCGGAGAAGGACTTCGAGCAAGTGTGGCTGTCGCGGGAGACGCACCTCGACCAGGTTCCGGGTTTCATCGAGTTCCATCTGCTCAGAGGGCCGGAGAAGGAAGAGCACACGCTCTATTCCTCCCACACGCTGTGGCGGTCGTACTCCGACTTCGAGGCATGGACCAAGTCGGAAGCTTTCCGCAAAGCGCATGCGGGCGCCGGCGGGAACAAGCCGCTCTATCTCGGGCATCCCGAGTTTGAGGGCTTCCACGTGCTACAGGAGATCACCGCCGGCAATCGCAAGCCGCACGCGGCCGAATAGATTTCAAGATTGGGAAGACCGCGATGGCACTGCAACCGAGCGCCTCCCCTGATCGGCGTCCGTCCCTGCAGGAGCGGCTAGCCCGAAACCCCGACGGCATTCTGGAGCAGCTCGCGCGGGAGTGGGGCTTGAGCACTTTCGACGTCGTGAGAGAGCTGCCCGCCGAGAACCGGACGATCGTTTCCGGGGAGCGGTTCGCGGAGATCATGCAGGAGATCACCGGCTGGGGCGAGATCCTGCTCATCGTGCATACCGCCGACATCGTGCTCGAATGCAAGGGCGTGCTGCCGCCCGGTGCGTTCGGCCGCGGCTATTTCAACCTGCACGGCGAGAGTCCGATCGGCGGACATATCCGGACGGAGAACTGCAAGCATATTGCTTTCGTCAGCCGGCCATTCATGGGCCGGCCCTCCCGCTCGGTGCAGTTCTTCAATGCCGCCGGCGAGGCGATGTTCAAGGTCTTCGTGCGGCGGGACGAGGCGCGGAACCTGATCGCGGAGCAGGTCGAGGCGTTCGACCGCCTTCGCGCGCGTCTCGAGATGGCCGATAAGGATTCAGGTTGACGGTTCTGCAGCCGGGGGCCTGAGCCAGTGCAGGAGCGAGCCGACATCGCGCTACCGGCGCTCCAGCGGAAGGCAAGGCCTTTGCGGGAGGCGCCCGAGGCCGGCGACCTGCTTGCGATCGAGCAGGGATTGCTGGGCGCTGTTGCACCTGGGAGCTCGGGATGGCTCCCGGCATTGTGGCTCTCGCTTGCGCTGCATGGAGCGGCGCTCGCTGCGGTGGCGGTCTCCTGGGCGAGCACCGATCCCGGTGCGATCGAGCGACCGAGCGAAGCGATCACCGTCGAGGTGATCGAGAGCACCGTGCTCGAAGCGCTGCTTGTACCGCAGGCCGAGGAGGCGGCAGCGTCGCAATCCGCCGCCGCGCCCGAGGCGGGCAACCCGGAGGCGGATCAGCAAGCGAGCGTAGCGCCGTCGTCGCCCGAGACGGAGGCAGGGCAGGAAGACACGGTCACGGAGGAAGCCCCGCAGGCTGCTGTCGCGGCGGCGGCGCCCGACAACGCTCCTTTGGTCGACGATGAGCCGGCGGCGCGCGAACCTGATGCGCCGAAGGAGGACACCAAGCTCAATGAGGAGCGGCCTGATCGCCCGGAAGCAAGCCGGCCAGCAAAGGAGCCCGAGCGCACGAAGCCGCAGGTCCGGCACGGGGGCGTGACGGCGAAGGCCAGCGCGGGGAGTGCGCGCCAGAGCGGGCGAGCGTCGGCGAGCCAGGGCTCGATCTTGAGCTACGCCCAGCAGGTGCGAGCCAGGGTTGCTGCCAACAAGCCGTCGCGCACCGGCGGCCAGGGGACGGTGACGATCGCATTCGGCGTCACGCCATCGGGCGGCCTTGCGTACGCGCGCGTGCAGGGATCGTCGCGCGTCGCCGCGCTCGATCAGGCAGCCTTGGCCGCAGTGACGCGCGCGGCACCATTTCCAGATCCACCGGCCGGCGCGTCGCTGGCGCAGCTGAGGTTCACGATCGCGTTACACTTCCAGTAGGCGGCAGCCGGCGCCTCAGCAGGGCAATCCGTCGGGTGGTGTGTCCGGAGGGCACTTCGGCGCCCGCGGCAAACCTTCTATGATGCCCAATCTCGCTCGAGACGAGGTGCTCATTGATGACTCACACCGTCGGCAAATCGGCGCTCGTCGCCGTGTGCGGCGTTCTCGGCACATCGCTGTGGCTCGCGGCCACGGGTGCCGTGATGGCCGACGCGCCGCGGACGGCTATGCCGGCGCGCACGGCCGGTGCGCCGGTGGCGACCGCCAACGAGCAGATCATCATCACCCAGCTCGCAGTAGAGGCGCCGGAAGGCTCCGAGGACGATGTCGGCGAGTTCTACGGCCTCGAGCTGCTGGACTGGAGCATGCTCACCTCGCTCGAGATGCGGATCGCTCGCTATCGGGTGCCGCGCTCGAGACCGGTTCAGAGTGTGCTCGAGCAACTGCGCAAGGATCATCGCGTGGTCTCGGCGGAAGTGAGCGTCCAGTACGCCCATCCGTCGGCGCCGTCGAAGGATGACAGCGAAGCCACCGTCGCGAGCGCGCCGGCGCAGGCGAGCAGGCGTCGGACGGCGTCTACGGAGCGAGCAACGCCGCCGCCGCGCGCGTCTGGTCGCGACCGGGTCGCGAGCGTGCCCACGCCGCCGCCACGGCGCGTGGATCCGGCCGGCGATATTCTCGCCGGCGGTCTGTAGCCGGATGGTGGCTGACGCCTGAGCGCCGCGGCTTCGGTGCGTTCCGCCCTCAGTTCAGGCGCCAGATGATCCCGAAGCGTGCGGTCAGATTGTCGAAGTCCTCGCTCTGCTCATGGCGCACGCCGGCTGAGAACTGCAGGCTCCGGTCGAGCTGGAAATCGAGGCCGGTCGCGGCGAACACGCTGGTGTCGGCCTCCTCGAGCTCAAAGGCGATGCCGTCGATCTCGAGCTCGTTGTCGTAGTGAAAACGCTGCGTGATGCCCGCCTGCAGATAGGGTCTGAGCGTCATTCCGCCCTGGCGAAAGACGCCGAACAGGCGGCCGGAGATCGTCCCGCTCGCCGTCTCGATCGTGTGATCGCCGTAGGCGATGCCAAGCGAATCGACGTGCGCCTCGCCGACCGTGCGCTGGTAGCCGAGCGTGCCACGCAGATCGAGGCGCACGTTCTTGTCGATCGGCACGATCCTGCCGAGGATCCCCGCAGCGACGAATGCGAAGGTGTCGTACTCGCTCGCCGAGCCAAGGACGAAGTCCTGGCTCTCGCTGCGGCCCCACGAGCGGCCGACCGCCGTGCCGGCGTACCAGTTGCCCGAGGTCAGGAGCGAGTATGCGCCGATGGAGGTCGACGTGAAGCGCGCCGCACCGGTCTGTCCGGCGCCCTGGCTGAACGAGATGCTGCTTCCCCGGATCTCAGTTTCCGTCTCGGTGGCGCCGGCGGTGAAACCGAAGTGGAGGGTGCCCTTCCTCAAGCCGAACATGGAGGAGGCATCCCAAAGCGCACCCGGCGCGGCGGAAGATTCGGTCGAGCTGAACGGCTGCGCAGCGCTGCAATCGTTGCCGTCAGCGGCGCTGACCTGATAACCGTCGTGCTCGGCGGCGCCGATGGACGCGGAGTTCCATGCCCAGACCTCGTTCGACGGCTGCGGAGCCAGATGGGCGGATGCCGCATAGGCGCAGCCGGACGACATTGCATCGCCAAAGGCCAGAGCATCGAGCGACTGCTCGAACGGCATCAACACCTGCGCGCTGCCCATACCGGCAAAGAGCTGTGTCGTGCCTACCGTCTGATTGATGAGATCGCCGAGACCTCCAGAAGGCGGCGGGAGGCCGACGGTCGGCAAATCGAGCACCACCGCCCCGTTCCCCAGATCGACGCCCGGCAGCGCCACCGCCACACCGCCGTCCGAAAGGTTGATCGCAGTCGGCGTTACCGACGCGACGCCCGCGACGTTCACACCAGGCAGGACAACAGAGGCGCCCGCGCCTGAGAGATTGACGGTGGCAGAGGTGACGGAAGCCACGCCGGCAACACTGACGCCCGGCAGCGCGACGGCGGCGGTCCCGCCGGAGAGGTTGGCGGTAGCCGGTGTTACCGAGGCGATATTGGATACCGTGACACCCGGCAGCGTGGCCGACGCTCCGCTGCGCGAGAGATTGACGGTCGCAGACGTCACGGAGGTCATGCCCAACACGGTGACGCCCGGCAGGGCGACGCTCGCGGCGCCTCCGCTCACTCCGACCGATGTCGAGGAGAGGTTGATGCCGGCGGCCGAGACCGGCGGCAGAGCAATACCGGGTAGGCCGAACCCCGATTGCCCGACGGCAACGTCCGCACCGGCAACCGCACAAGCCGGCATAATCGCCGTCAGAATGCCTATGACCCGCCCTCTGGCCATATCGCACTCCACGCTACAAGTTGACGCAGGGGAACGATAGATGGACCGATCGGGGTTCGCAACGATCCCGCTGCCCGTTTTGCGGGTGGCGTGTCTCGCGCACTACAGCCGGGCCGCGGCCTTCGGCTAATACTCAGTTTACGCTATCTCTCGCAATCGACTGAGATCGTTGTGCCGGCGCTCGGTATGAACCGGCGGCAGTCGAGCTTGCCGGTGCCCGGCGTCTCGGCCGCCTTTTCTTTCTTTGAGCCGGTGGAGAGGGCCTGAACGGTATCCGGGCCGGCCAGCACCTTGAGCCGCTCGCGCGCTTTGGCTTGCGCCGGCCGTGCATCGATGTGCTTTGGAGCCGCGGCGAGTGCCTGCTGGTAGTGCACCCTGGCGCCTGCCGCATCGCCGCGCGACTCAAGAAGCTCCCCCATCAGCGTATGCGCCGCCGCAAAGCCGTTCTCGATTGCCAGCGCCTGCTTCAAGTCTGCGATCGCCTTGTCAGGCTCCTGCAGGTCGTGCGCAACGACGGCGCGGCTGTAGTAGGCGTTCGCGTAGCGCGGGTTGAGCTTCAGGACGGTGGTGAAGTCGGCTTGCGCGCGGGCGCTGTCGCCGGCCTGCCGGTGGGCCCAGCCGCGGTTGAAGTAGGCGATATAGTGCTGGCTCTTCGGAAGCCGGCCGCTCGTCAGAACGCGCGTGCAGGCATCGGCGCTGGTCGAGCGGCGCGGATCGGGGCAGTCGGCAAGGTCCTGCTTCATGTCGGCGGCGGCCGGAACCGTACCCGCAACCGACACGATGATCGCGCCGAACAGGGCGATAGTTCGCATGACGTTTCCCACACCCATGCCGTCGCCTCTTCCCCGCGACCGCGCTTCGCGGCCGTCCGATCCCGCGAACTATAGCATCGCCATAGGCTTGAATGAGTGCTGTTACCGCCGGCACACGCCGGACGCCCCGGTCATTGCCGCCGGAACACAATGTAGATGCAAAGCCCGACGGACGGGCGCGCCGGTCAGGTCAGGACTTTCCGTTCATCGTCCGGACGGCATCGACGATGACGTCGAGGACGCGAATATGCCCGCGCATCAGGGTTTGGCACTTCTTCGTGTTGCGGGCCAGTGCGGCATCGAGAATCTTCTTGTGCTCAGTATCGTGGATAGCGCTACGCCAGACGTGGCGCGGAGCGATCCGGTGATAGCGCATGAACTGGTCAAAGAGCTGCCGCCTCAAATGCAGCAGCCTGGGCGAGCCGCAGGCCGCGACCAGCGCCTCGTGAAACGCCTGATGGCGGAGCGACCATTCGGTGAGGTAGTTGCGCGAGACCGTGGTCGCAAGCGACATGTGGTGATAGGCGCGCACCAAGTCTGCTTCCCATGTATCGCCGCCGCGCTCGACCGACCGCGTGACGGCCAAGGCCTCGATCTCCTTACGCAGCGTCGTCAGGTCGAAGTAATCCTCCTCCGTCACCGGTGCGACACGGAACCCCCGCCGGTCCTCGCCGACGACGAGACCCTCCACGACGAGGCGCGACAGCGACTCGCGCAGCGGGCTGAAGCCCACATCGTACTTCTGCTTGAGCGCCTCGAAACCGAGCTTGGTGCCAGGCTGCAGCCTCAGCTCGAGGATGTCGCTCCTCATCAGCGCCAGCACGCGGCCGGCGAGCGTCGTCGAGACGCCGTCGCTCAACGCGGCTCCCTTGTGGGGACCGGGCACTTCGCGCGCTTGGGCAACAGGTCGTCTCATCAGGGGCACCCGTTCAGGCAATCGTGCGCTTCAGCATCGCCACTGCGCGCGACCGGGCGAGATCGGCCGCCGCCGTGTTGATGCTCTAGGTGGTCAGCAGCTTCTCGTTCTCGTAGTTCGGCAGCCACCACTTGCGGACCTCATCGTGGGTGGTGAAGACGACGCCTTCGTGCTGCTTGGCGTAGGTCAGGAAGTCGTCGAACAGCTTGGCGCGCGACGGCCGGCCGGTGATGAAGTCGTGCACCGTCATCGGCATCATCACAGCCTGCTCCGCCCCGCGCTCGTAGAGCGCATCGAATTGATCCCGCATGATCCCTGCTACGACGTCGGGCGTGTTCCACTCCCAGGTGTTGAACCGGTTGATCTGCTGCAGGTTGCCGGCTGCCTTGGAATAGGCCGCGTCGCTGTAGACGGAGAAGGGAACCTCCATGAAGCTGCGCCCGTAGCCCTCGATGACATAGGGCAAGTCATCGTTCCACACGCTCGCATCCCACTGGAAGTCGAAGTGCTCGAGCAGGAGATCGAGGGTCACGTGACTCTTGGCGCAGGTGCGCCAACCGCGCAGATGATGGCCCATCAGGTCCTCGAAGACATGGACCGTCTTGCGGATAATCTCGAGCTCCTGGTCGGGAAGCAGGTCACTCGGCGACTCGTGAGCGTAGCCGTGTCCGGCAATCGAGTGCCCGAGCTTGATGACCTCGCGCGATACGCCGGGGTACTTCTCGCAAGTCGCGCCGCAGATGATCCAGGTGCCGAGCACGTCGTGCTTGGACATGATCTCGAGCAGGCGCCAGGCGCCGCGCCGGCCGCCGTACTGGCGCTCGTAGTAGTCGCGCGGGTCGAC
>JBIOVC010000485.1:0-7403 GCA_044867545.1 Hyphomicrobiaceae bacterium
TCGTTCGGCCACCGCTCGCGGCTGCGCCAGATCGGCTACGACCCGGCCGACTGGGCCGGCCGGCCGGTGATCGCGATCATCAACACCTGGAGCGACATCAACCCCTGTCACGCCCATTTCAAGCACCGCGCCGAGGACATCAAGCGCGGCATCCTGCAGGCGGGCGGTTTCCCCCTGGAGCTTCCGGCGCTGTCGCTCTCCGAGCCTTTCGTCAAGCCCTCGACCATGCTCTACCGCAACCTGCTGGCGATGGAGGCCGAGGAGCTGCTGCGCTCCCACCCGGTCGACGGCGCGGTGCTGATGGGCGGTTGCGACAAGACCACGCCTGGCCTGCTGATGGGCGCGATCTCGATGGGGCTGCCGGCGATCTTCGTGCCCGCCGGCCCGATGCTGCGCGGGAACTGGCGCGGAGAGACGCTGGGCTCAGGCTCGGACGTATGGAAGTACTGGGACGAGAAGCGCGCCGGCACCATCACAGAGGCCGACTGGGCCGAGATCGAGAACGGCATCGCCCGCTCCTACGGCACCTGCATGACCATGGGCACCGCGGCAACGATGATGATGATCGCCGAGGCGCTGGGGCTGACGCTGCCAGGCGCCTCGACCATCCCCGCCGCCGATTCCGCCCATCTGCGCATGTGCGCCGCCGCCGGTCGCCGCATCGTCGACATGGTCTATGAGGACTTGACCCCCGCCGAGGTCCTCTCGCCTGCCTCCTTCGACAACGCGATCACCGTGCACATGGCGATCGGCGGCTCGACCAACGCCATCATCCACGTCGTCGCCATGGCCCGCCGCGCCGGCATCGCGCTGTCGATTGAGCGCTTCGATCAGATCTCGCGCGAGATCCCGGTGCTCGCCAACATCCGCCCGAGCGGCGCCTTCCTGATGGAGGACATGTTCTATGCGGGCGGGCTCCCCGCCCTGATGCAGACGTTGGGATCGCGGCTCCGACCCGAGGCGCTCACTGTCAGTGGCAGCACCCTCGGCGAGAGCATCGCCGGCGCGAAAGTCTGGAACACCGACGTGATCCGCTCACTTGACCGTCCGATCTACGGCGAGGGCGGAACGGCTGTATTGAAGGGCAATCTCGCCCCGCGCGGCTGCGTGATGAAGCCCGCCGCCGCCGAGCCGCGCTTGAGGCAGCATCGCGGCAAGGCGCTGGTGTTCCGCGACTACAACCACATGGCGGCCGAGATCGACCGCGACGACCTCGACGTCACGCCGAACCACGTGCTCGTCCTGCAGAACAGCGGTCCCAAGGGCGGACCCGGCATGCCCGAGTGGGGCATGCTGCCAATCCCGAGGAAGCTCTTGAAGGCCGGCGTGCGCGATATGCTCCGCGTGTCGGACGCACGCATGAGCGGAACGAGCTACGGCGCCTGCATCCTGCATGTCTCGCCCGAGAGCTTCATCGGCGGGCCGCTCGCGCTGGTCGAGACCGGCGATGAGATCGAGGTCGACGTCTCACGCCGCCTGATCCACCTGCACGTCGGCGAGGAGGCACTCGCCCGCCGCCGCGCCGCGTGGAAGCCACTGCCGCCGCGGTACGAGCGCGGCTACGGCCGCATGTACCAGGAGCACATCGGCCAGGCCGACGACGGCTGCGATTTCGACTTCCTCGAGTCGGGCGCCGAAGTCCCGGAGCCCGAGATCCATTGACATGAGCGCCCGGCCGTTTCCCGACAGGAAGAGCCTCACCATCGGCTTCGCCCACGGCGCTTATCGCTTCGGTCCCCGCTTTGCCGCACGCGATACCGGCATCGCCTGCTTCGAAGCGCAGAGCGAGGACGAGTTACAGCGGCGGGTCGCCGATGCCGATATCCTTGTCATATCGGGGCTGTGGCGCAACGAGCTGCTCGATCAGGCACCCAAGCTCCTCTACGTGCAGTCGATCAGCGCCGGCATGAACCTGTACTCGGTGGAGGCGTTCCGCGCGCACGGCGTCCGCCTGGCGAGCGCCCACGGCGTCAACGTCGCGGCCGTCGCTCATCACGCCACCGCGCTGATGCTGGCGCTCGCCCGCCAGCTCCACATCTCGCGCGACAACCAGAACCGGCGCCACTGGCGCGGCATGGCGACCGACCCCGCCGCCCGCGAGGACGAGGTCGCCGGCACGACCATGCTGATCGTCGGCTTCGGCCGGATCGGCACGCGGCTTGCCCACATCGCCAAGGCGCTCGAGATGCGCGTGATCGGCATCCGGCGCGATCCCACGGCCGGCCGCGAGCCCGCCGACGCCGTCTACGGCCAGGACCGGCTTGCCGACGTCCTGCCCGAGGCCGATGTCATCGCTCTGACCTGCCCGCTGACGCCCGAAACCACCGGCCTGATCGGAAAGCGCGCGCTGACCCTGATGAAGCCCACGGCGGTTCTGATCAACGTCGCGCGCGGTGCCGTGGTCGACGAGCCGGCACTGATCGAGGCGCTGCACACAGGCCGGATCGCGGCCGCGGGCCTCGACGTCACTGCCGAGGAGCCGCTGCCGTCGGACTCTCCGCTCTGGACGATGAAGAACGTCCTGCTGACGCCGCATATTGCCGGCGACACGCATCAATACGAGGAGCGCGTGCTCGATATCCTGATGGAGAACCTCGACCGCCTCGCGCGCGGCGAGACGCGGCTGCTGAACGAGGTTGTATAGGAGGCGCGGCCGCAGCGGCTCCGCTTCCGGCCTCGACCGGAAGGGCACTCAATCCGATTTCATAGGCTGAAGCAGCAGGGAAGGGAACGCCGGGCCCGCCTCACTTCTCTTTCTTGCTCTTGCGCTTGATGTCGGCGCTGTGCGCGCGCTTGTAGGTTTGGATGTCCTTGAACTGACCCTTCTTGTCGCGAGCGGCGTAGAGCTTGGTGCCCTTCGTGCTGCGATGCGTGGTCCGTGTCGCCTTAGCCATGGGTGTCTCCCGGCTTGATCTTGCCGCCCGACATCCCCTGCGAGACATCGCGCCGGCAGGGCCGCGCGTCGGCCCTGCGCTGTCGTATCGCGCGATCCGAGACGGCGCAAGTGAGCGCACGTGCACACGGCGCGCGAAGCAGGAGAACGGACGAGGTGTATGATGAGGCCGGCGTCGGGACCGCGCGCTACTTGCGCGCGAGGACCTCGTCGATCTGCCGCGTCACGTCCGCGATCGGCGCCATGCCGTCGACAGTGGCGAGCTTGCCCTTGGCGAAGTAGTAGCCGATCAGCGGCGAGGTCTCGCGATAGTAGGCCATGAGACGGGTCTGGACCGTCTCAGCCTTGTCGTCGGCCCGCCGCGTGAACTGGGTGCCCCCGCACTTGTCGCAGACGCCTTCCTTGGCAGGCCGCTTGAAACGATCGTGATAGCCCTCGCCGCACTTGGCGCAAGTGAAGCGGCCGGCGATGCGGTCGATCAGCACCGCGTCATCGACCTTCATCTCGATCACCGCATCGAGCTTCTTGCCGCGCGCCGCGAGCAGCTGATCGAGCGCCGCCGCCTGCGCCAGCGTGCGCGGAAAGCCGTCCAGGATGAAGCCGTTCTTGCAGTCGGGCTCGGCGATCCGCTGCTCGATGATCTCGATCACCACCTGGTCGGGCACCAGCTCGCCGCGATCCATGATCGCCTTGGCCTTGCGGCCGACCTCGGTACCGGCCGCCACCGCCGCCCGCAGCATGTCGCCGGTGGAGAGCTGCGCGAGCCCCCGTTTGTCCGATATCGCCTTCGCTTGCGTGCCCTTGCCCGCTCCTGGTGGCCCCAGCAGGATCAGGTTCATCGTCGCCCTCGTGTCGCCCCTCTGAGCTTGGCCTTTTTGATCAGGCCTTCGTATTGGTGTGCCAGCAGGTGGCTGTGCACCTGCGCCACCGTATCCATGGTGACGCTGACCGCGATCAGCAGCGAGGTGCCGCCGAAGTAGAAGGGAATGGCGGCATACGAGATCAGGATCTCGGGCAGCACGCAGACCACCGCCAGATAGGCCGCGCCCGCGACCGTGATGCGCGTCAGCACATAGTCGATGTATTCCGCCGTCTGCGCTCCGGGCCGCCGCCCGAGGATGAACCCGCCGTACTTTCGTAGGTTCTCCGCCGTCTCCTGCGGATTGAACACCACCGCCGTGTAGAAGAAGCAGAAGAACACGATGAGGCCGACGTAGAGGGCGATATGAAGCGGCTGCCCCTGGCCTAGCGTCGCCACGATGTCGTTGAGCCACTCCGGCCCCTGGCCGCTCGAGAACTGCGCCGCCGTGATCGGCAACAGCAGCAGCGAGGAGGCGAAGATCGGCGGGATCACGCCCGAGGAGTTGAGCTTCAGCGGCAGGTGAGAGCTGTCGCCCTGGAACATCCGGTTGCCGACTTGTCGTTTGGGATACTGGATCGGTAGCCGCCTCTGCGCTCGCTCCATGAACACGATGACGACCACCACCGCCAACATCAGCGCCAGCAGCCCGACCAGCAGCACCGGCGAGATCGCCTGCGTGCGGCCCATCTCGAAGAGCTGCACCATCGCCTGCGGCATGCCGGCGACGATGCCGGCGAAGATGATGAGCGAGGTACCGTTGCCGACGCCGCGCGCGGTGACCTGCTCGCCGAGCCACATCAGGAACATGGTGCCGCCGACCAGCGTGATCACCGTGCTGATGCGGAAGAACCAGCCGGGCTCGATCACCACCGCGCCGAGGCTCGAACGCGACGCCTCGAGACTGATCGCGATGCCGTAGGCCTGGAAGGTCGCCAGCGCCACCGTCAGGTAGCGCGTGTACTGGTTGATCTGCTTGCGCCCCTGCTCGCCCTCTTTCTTCAGCGCCTCGAGCCGTTTGTCGACCGAGGTCATCAGCTGCATGATGATCGACGCCGAGATGTAGGGCATGATGTTGAGCGCAAAGATCGCCATGCGCTCGACCGCCCCGCCCGCGAACATGTTGAACATGCCGAGGATGCCGGTGGCGTTCGCACGGAACGTCTCGGCAAAAGCCGCCGGATCGATGCCCGGGATCGGGATGAACGTGCCGAGCCGGTAGACGACCAGCGCGGCAAGCGTGAAATAGATGCGCTTCTTGAGATCCTCGGCCTTCGCCAGCGCGCCGAAGTTCAGATTGGATGCAAGCAGCTCGGCAGCCGATGCCATGCTCTCAACTCCCGAACCAAGGTTTCCATGCGCAGCCCGTCGTCGGCGGACCCGCCTCGAATGCCGCCACAACGATGGCGGCGTCCCGTGCCGGAGACTTTAGCGCAACCACCCGCCCGGCGGAAACCGCCCTGCCTCGGGCATCTGGCCTCAGGCCCCCTCCTCGTCCTTCTTCTTCGTGGGCGCGGCCTTGGCCTTCTTCGCGGCGGACTTCTTGCGCTTGGCCTCGTCGGCGGCCAGCACTTTCCGCTCGATCAGCTTGATCGAGCCGCCGGCCTTCTCGATTGCCGCCCGGGCGCTCGCCGTCGCGTGATCGACGATGACCGACACCTTGGCGGAAAGCTCGCCGCCGCCGAGAACCCGGACCCCGTCTCTCGGCCGCCTGATGAGGCCCGCCGCGACCAGCACCGCCACGTCGATCGGCTTGCCGGCATCGACCAGCTTCTCGTCGACCGCGCGCTGCAGCGTGCCGAGACTGATCTCGTTGAAGCGCTTCGGACGCCACTTGTTGAAGCCGCGCTTCGGCAGCCGCCGGTGGAGCGGCATCTGCCCGCCCTCGAAGCCGCCGATGCGGACGCCGGAACGCGCCGTCTGGCCCTTGCCGCCGCGGCCCGACTGCTTGCCGATGCCGGAGCCGATGCCGCGGCCGACCCGAACGCGGAGCTTGCTCGCGCCGGCATTGTCCTTGATCTCGTTGAGGCGCATGAGGGATCGACGCTCCCGGGGTCCTAGTGGTTTAGGCCTTCTCGTCCACGATGCGGACGAGGTGGCGAACTTTCTCGATCATGCCGCGCACCGCCGGAGTATCCTCCAGCGTGCGGCGGCGGTTGAGCTTGTTGAGACCGAGACCGACCAGCGTCTCGGTCTGCCGCGATGGGCGCCGCTGCGCGCTCGCGATCTGCTCGACCGTGATGGTCTTGCTGTTGCCCTTAGCCATTTCGCATCACCTGCGCGCCATCTTTGTCCGATCTTGAAGCTTTACGCTTCGCCGCCCGCCGCGCCGGCCGCCTCGCCTTCCGAGGAAGCGCCGTCGCGCCGCCGGGCGACGATCTCGCCGTACTTCTTGCTGCGGCGCGCCGCCACCGCACGCGGGTTCTCCTGATGCTTTAGCGCATCGAAGGTCGCGCGCACGACGTTGTAGGGATTGGTCGAGCCCATCGACTTGGCGACCACGTCGTGGAGGCCCAGCATCTCGAACACCGCACGCATCGCGCCGCCGGCGATGATCCCGGTGCCGGCCGGCGCCGAGCGGATCACCACCTTGCCGGCGCCGTGCCGCCCGTTGCTGTCGTGATGCAGGGTCCTGCCCTCCCTGAGCGGCACCCTGACCAGCGACCGCCGCGCCGACTCGTTCGCCTTGCGGATCGCCTCCGGCACCTCGCGCGCCTTGCCGTGACCGAAGCCTACGCGGCCCTTGCGGTCGCCGACCACCACCAGCGCGGCAAATCCGAACCGCTTGCCGCCCTTCACCACTTTGGCGACGCGGTTGATGTGGACGAGCTTGTCCGCGAACTCGCTGTCGCGCTCCTCGCGGTCGCGTCCGCGATCTCTGCCGTGCGAGCGTCCTGGGGAACGTGCCACTTTCGCTTATCCTCTCGTTAGAACTTGAGCCCGCCTTCGCGTGCGGCATCGGCAAGCGCCTTGATGCGCCCGTGATAGCGGTAGGCGCCGCGGTCGAACACGATCTCGGCGACCCCGGCCTTCGTCGCGCGCTCCGCGATCAACTTGCCGACCGCGGTCGCCGCCGCCCGGTCCGCCCCGGTCTTGAGCCCCGAGCGCAGGTCCTTCTCGAGGCTCGATGCGGCCGCCAGCGTGCGCCCGCCCGTGTCGTCGATGATCTGCGCGTAGATGTGCTTGGAGGAGCGGAACACCGAGAGCCGGGGCCGGCCCTTCGCCGCGTCCTTCAGTGCGTGGCGCACCCGCCGCGCGCGCCGTTCCGATTGCGTGAGCTTGGCCATGACGGTCCTACTTCTTCTTGCCTTCCTTGCGCAGCACGTACTCGCCCTTGTAGCGGATGCCCTTGCCCTGGTAGGGCTCGGGCGGCCGGAAGCCGCGGATCTGCGCCGCCACCTGGCCGACGAGCTGCTTGTCGATTCCAGAGACGGTGATGATCTCCTGCTTGGCTCCGGCGACCTTGACGTCGACGCCCTTCGGGATCGGGTGCACGATGTCGTGGCTGAAGCCGATCTGCAGCTGCAGCTGGTCCTTGGCCTTGAGCGCGGCGCGGAAGCCGACGCCCTGGATCTCGAGCGTGTGCGAGTAGCCTTCCGTCACGCCCTTGATCAGGTTGGCGATCATCGTCCGCGACATGCCCCACATCGC
>JBIOVC010000486.1:0-6507 GCA_044867545.1 Hyphomicrobiaceae bacterium
CCGCTCTTGCAGAATCTCCTCCACGCGCTGCAGCATCCCGAGTGTGACGAGGCCGCGCACGCCGCCGCCGTCGAGCGAAAGGATGCGCTTGGGCCCTGGACCGAACAGATGGTCATCGAGCGAGCGCTGCCAGGACATCTTGAGCATCCCCCTGCAAAACAGAAAAACAATCGGCGGCGCCGCTCACGCCGGCCGCAGGACGGCCGGTGCATACCCGTCTCTCTTGGATTGTTTAGCTTAAGAGCACAGCCGACAGAAGCGGATCATGGCCCCTGCCGCGCGGCAAGGATCAGGGCTGGCCGCGTCCCGCCTTGACCCGCACGCCCGGCGCTGGACGCTCGAGCAGCACCTCGCGGCGGAAGCGGAAGAGCTTTGCGGGCCGCCCGCCGGTCTTGGTGCGTACCTCGCCTGTCGGCTCAACGAGCCCCGCGCTTTCGACCAGCCGCCGGAAGTTCTGCTTGTGCAGGTGCGGCCCGAGGATCGCCTCTACGGTCCGCTGCAGCTCGAACAGCGTGAATTCTCCGGGCATCATCTCGAACACCACCGGGCGGTATTTGATCTTCGCCCGGATGCGGCCCATCGCGGTCGCCAGGATGCGGCGGTGGTCGTAGCGCATCGGCGTGCCGAGCCGCGGCACCTCGCCCCACGTCAGCGCCGCCTCGCGGCCGTCGCGCCGTGCTTCCTCGACGAGGCCCGCCTCGTAGAGCAGCTCGAAGCGGTCGAGCACCTTCTCTTCGTCCCAGTGCCCGCCGCCTTGTCCGAAGCAGATCCTGAGCCTTTCGGCGCGCTTGATCGGCCTGACCGGGGCGACGGCGAGCCGCGGACGCATCGCCCACTCGGCAAGCCGCGGCTCGATCTCGTGCGTGAGGATCGATGGCTTGCCCTTGCGCCAGTCCTCCCACGGAAAATAGTCGTACCAGCTCCGCCACGTGCCGCGCCCGGACCCCCGGTCCTCGCCGGGCCGCGTGAGCGCCAGGTAGCCGATGGAAACGATATGCGGCCCTGTATCTCCGGGCTGCGCGTGGCGTCCGCGATCGCCGAATGTGTAGAGCTGCTCGACGTAGCCGAGCTCGAGCCCGGTCTGCTCGGACACCCACGATCTGAGGCCGATATCGAGCGTACGGTGCTCGAGCGGGGAGAACGGCCCGAACGGCAGGCTGTCGCCGCCGCGCGGATCGCTTTCCGGCCGCACCACCAGCGTCACCGGCTCGTTGCCACGGACCGCGAGGATCGCCGCGTTGAGGCCGATCTCGACGGTCGCCGCCTCTCGCCGCGGTATGCGCGGCGGAGCGGATCCTATCGTCCGCGATTCATTGGAGCTCTTCGCACGAAGTTCGGTCGCCATGGCTCATCTCCCGTGGGCCGGAGATTAAGAGGGCGAAAATGGCGAATTTGCGCACAAAATGGCCCTTTATCGCGGTGCGCAATCGGCTGGCAGATTAATGTCACGCATGGCGGCTGTCGATTGCGAACGGGATCGCCTCGGCCGCATCGAGCGAGCCGATGCCCATCAGCTCGACCGCGTCCATCATCCGCCCCGCCCGACCGAGCGCGCCGTCGGCGAGTTCCACCATCCGCCGGTTGGGGCTCGCGGTCGGCGAAGCCTGTCTGAGCCGTTGAGCCAGCTCCGCCTCGGGCGCATCCGGATTGAGCGTACAGAGCGCAATGAACGCAGCGGCGGGAGAGCGGCTGATTCCGGCGAGGCAATGGATCAGCAGCGGCCCGTCGTGGTTCCACCGCTTGACGAATCCGATCAGCTGATCGACGTGCTCGGGCCCCGGGCAGACCATGCCGCTCTGGGGCGCGGTGATGTCGTTACAGGCGAGCCGCAGATGGTTGTCACTGCCGAGCCGGACCGGCGTCGCCAGCATCATCTGCTCGTTGATCACCGTGATCAGATGGCGGGCGCCGGTCCGCTCGAGCATGTCCGGAACCGCGCGCATGGGGCACACGTGGATCGTGCTGGTTCGCACATCCACGCGCATCGATCCGGAGCGCGCCATCATGCCGTCGAGATCACGCATCGGGGCTTCTTGAGGGACGACGCAGGAACACCAGGCCCAGCCGCCTTCCAAACCTTGAGGCGGGTGACGCCGCAGAGACTAAGCCGAATGCGGGAACTTGCAAGCCGATCCGGCCGGCCTGCTTACGAGGCACTGAGCGCTTCGAACCGCGCCAGAAACCGCCGCTCGGCTTCCGCGGTGGGCCAGGGCTGAAGCAGCAGATCGAGCTCGGCAGGTGTGTTGCCTGCAGGGCCGGGCCGGCCGAAATAGGTCGTGGCCTCGTCCTCGGAGAACCCTGCAAGCCGTGTCGCTTCCCAGTAGGCCGCGCTCCGGTCGGCGGCCTTGATCTCGGCCGAGACGGCCTCCGGCAGCCGCGGCGGCAGCCCGAACCTCAGATGGATGGCCTCGGAGAGGCGTATCTCGAACGCCTTGTAGTCGAGCCCAAGCGCCGCCTTGAAGGGGCTGATCAGGTCGCCGATCACATACTCGGGCGCATCGTGCAGCAGCGCCGCCAGCAGCGAGCGCCGATCCGCGCCGGGCTTCGCTGTTGCGACCAGAGCCTCGACCAGCAGCGCGTGCTGGGCGACCGAGAACGCGTGCGAGCCGAGCGTCTGCCCGTTCCAGCGGGCGACCCTGGCAAGCCCGAGCGCGATGTCGGTGATCTCGATGTCGCGCGGCGCCGGATCGAGCAGGTCGAGCCGGCGGCCGGAGAGCATGCGCTGCCATGCGCGCTGCGGGACGGCGGCCGGCGGATTGGTCTTGCCCTCCATCTGATACCTCGGGGAAACGGGCCGATACTCGAGCGAGCTTATCTAGGCCCTGACAGCGGCGGGCCACAAGCCGACCCCGGTCGCCTGAGTGGACGGCTCACTCCGAGCGGATCTGCCGCGCCATGTCGAAGGCGGCCGCATTGACGTTGTCGTCGAGCTCCTCGTCCAGCCGCTTTTGCACATGCTTGGACATCCACCAGCTCATCGATAGTGCCTTCGTCGAGTCGGTCGGATCGGGCTTCACCCTGACGTGCGCGAACCGCCGCTGGTAGGCGGCGCACAGATTGACGGCGGCGTGCGTGCCGCGCGCCGTGCGCGTCCTGAGCAGAGCATCGAGCGGGCTGGAGATCGTCGGGAACCACGGGGTTGCCGTGTTCTCCGAGATCGCCGGACCGCTGATCTCCTCGTCGCACTTCATGGCCGTCTCTTCCGGCTCGTTGTTGATGAGGACCACGACCGGCTTCAGCCCGTAAGGCTTCTCCCGCAGCGCGTCGGCAAGCTCTTGCGCCGTCGTCGCCCCGAAGTTCTCGTAGTAGCCGCCGTCAACGACGCGGTCGACGATGCGTTCACTACGGTCGCGGATGGTGCCGGCCGGCGAGACGATCGGGAAGCGAGCGCTCATGGTGACGGCAGTCGAAAGCCTGATGTCGCATTCCTCGCAGCGAGGGCCGGCATCGAGGTAGCGCTTGAGCACGGCGCTCGGCTGCCACACTGCCGGCGCCCCCGGCTTCGCGGCCCAGATGCGCGCCGTCGTGTCTGCTGATGCGGTGAGGATCCGCGATCCGTCCGGTGTGACCGCCACCGAGTTGACCTCACCCGTATGGCCCTTGGGATCGGGACCGGGGGGGTCCGATGAGGAGAGCTCGGCCACCGCGCGCCATTCGGTGCTTCCCGCGGCGGCCGGTCCGCGCTCCCACACCCGCGCGGTCTTGTCGTCCGAGCCGGTGATGATGCGTGATCCGTCGGCGGTGATTGCGACCGCCTTGATCCCGCGCGTATGGCCGGCAAGCTCGGCGACGGCGTGCCAGTCCTTGGCGTCCTTGCCCGATCCCGATTTCGGTTCCCAGATCTTTACAGCGCCTTCCGCCGACCCGGTCACGACACGGTTTCCGTCAGCGGAGATGGCGATGGACCAGAGACGGCCTTGGCGACCGTCGAGCGTCGCCACCGTTGCCCATCCGGCGGAGGCGTCCTGCCGCCACAGCCGCGCGGTGGCGTCATCCGACGCGGTGGCGACCAGACTGCCGTCTGGGGTCATTGCCACGCCGTTGACATCTGCAGTGTGGCCTTTGAGCGTCGTAGTCTGCCAGTCCGGACCGAGTGGCCCCTGGATCGGCTCCCAGACCCGCGCCGTGTCGTCATAGGAGCCGGTTACGACACGCTTGCCGTCGCTGCTGATTGCAACCTCGTTCACCCGCTCGGTATGGCCGGTGAGCACCCCTATGGCCCGCCATGTCTTGGTGCCGTCGGGCTGGCTCGGACCGGGCTCCCACACGCGTGCCGATTTGTCGTCCGATCCGGTGACGATGCGAGCGCCGTCCGGAGTGGTCGCGACGCTGGCGATCAGCGCGGAATGGCCGGCGAGCACGCCGACCTGGGTCCGGCTCTTGACGTCCCATACGAGCGCGCTCGAATCGGCCGAGCCGGTCACGACGCGGCTGCCGTCCGCGGTCACCGCCACGGCGTTGATGCCGCGGGCATGACCCTTGAGCGTGGGATCGGGGCGCCGGTCGAGCAGCTCATGCAGGTCGTAGGTATCGCGGAATATGCCGCCGATGACGGCGCCGCGGTTGTCGCGCGACCAGGTGTCGATATCGCTGGTTACGATCCGGCGCCCGGTCGCCACCGACGTGCCGTTGAGCAGCAGCACCGGCAGCCAGCTGCTGGAATTGCGTTCGAGCACACTCCGGCGAATCGACGTGAGCGATTGCGCCAGTGTACCGGGACGCTCGCGCAGGAAGATCAGGTCCGAGCCGGCGCGGTTGGGGTCTGGCACTCCCGTGAGGCGGGCATAGCGCGCCTCCCATGCCTGCTCGAGCACGTCGGCGCGGCTGCCGCGCAGGTCGATGTTGAAGAGGTCGTTGCTGAGCAGGCTGACGAACACCGGGGAGAGGAAGTCTCCTGCGATCAGCACCTGCAGGCAGTCACGCCAGCTCTTGCTCGGCTCTCGGCGTTCGACGCGCTCGCCGGCCGAGGCGTACCAGTCGGCGTCATGGACGCTATCCTCCGTGCAGGGAGGCTTGATCGGCTCGATCCCCCTGCGCACTAGGCGCTGGCTGTCGGCGAGCGCGGCATAAACCACGGCAGCGCCGAGTGCGCCGCCGGAGACGGCGGAGATCGCAAACAGGCGGTTGGCGAACGCGCCTGTCTGCCGGCCCTCGACGTCCCATTGCATTCGGCGTCCGTCGCGCGCGTCCCAGACCCGCGCCGTGCCGTCCTCCGATGTGGTGATGACGCGAGCGCCGTCGGGACTGAAGGCGGCGCTGGTCAGAGCCTGCGAGTGGCCCCTGATGACGACCACAGGCAGATCGGGATCGTTCGGCCAGATCCGCGCCGTGCGGTCGCGCGAGGCGGTGACGAGCCGCGTCCCGTCGGCGCTGAAAGCGCCCGTCAGCACCCAGTCGGTATGCTCCTTGAGCTCGGAGATCGGCTGCCGGGTGGCGGTGTCCCACACACGCGCAGTTCCGTCGTCCGACACGGTGACGATGCGTGTTCCGCTCGAATTGTACGCCACGCCGTTGATGTCGCGGGCGTGAGCGTTCTTGACCTCCCACAGCGATTGCCCGGTTTGCGCGTCCCAGACGCGCAGCGTCCGGTCCCACGCCGCCGTGGCGATCTGCGCTCCGTCCGGGCTGAAAGCGGCGCTGTTGACGCGGCTGGTATGCCCCTTGAGCGCGCTGATCTCCTTGCCGCTTGCCGCGTCCCATACCCGCGCGAGCTGATCGTCCGATGCCGTGACGACCCGTGTCCCGTCCGGACTGAAGGCGGCGCTGCGGACCGATTTGGTATGCCCCTCGAGCTTGCGCAGCTCGCGCCCGCTTTCGACGTCCCAGATGCGCGCGGTCTGGTCATCCGATGCCGTGACGATGCGGCTGCCATCTGGGCTGAAGGCGGCTTGGTTGATCTGCTTTGTATGGCCGCTCAGCGGCTCGCCGATCGCGCGCCCGGTTCGGGCGTTCCAGATGCGCGCGGTCTGGTCCTCCGACGCCGTGACGATGCGGCGGCCGTCCGGACTGAACGCCGCGCTTCTGATCCGGCCGTCGTGTCCCCGGAGCGGGGAGAACCTCTGCTCGTCGAGCAGCGTCCCGAGCACGCCGGCGACATGGAACGCGGAGCGGCTGGCGCCGCCCGCCGCCGCTACGATGATCGGCGACGGACATGCCTTCTCCGACGGCGGCTCTACGCCGCGTTCGCAACCGTTGGCTACCTCCCACTGCTTGACGACCAGATCGAGCGACGGCCGCGGGCCCGGGCTTTCGACTTGGCGTACGAGATCGATGTCCTTCCAGACGCTTCCAGAGACCATGCCCCAAAGTGCGACCAGGCCGACCACGGCCGGCACCAGCGGCGCCTGCCAGCGCGCGGACCAGTAGGTGATGTAGGTCAGCGCCGCCACCGGCAGACCGAGCAGGATCGGCAGCAGCAGGGCACGGTGGAAATATCCGGTGACGATCAGCGGGTTGATGATGATGCAGGCGAGTATCATCACCATCGACACGGCGAGCGACGCATAG
>JBIOVC010000487.1:0-5469 GCA_044867545.1 Hyphomicrobiaceae bacterium
ACGCCGGTCAGGTGCACGACATAGCCGTCGAGCTCCCCGCCGCCGTCGCGGAAGCGGAACCGCGCCGGTGCGCCCACCTGCAGCCGGTTGTAGACCGCCTCGCTCACCGTCGCGGTGACGACCGCGGTGCTGCAGTCGAGCATGCGCAACAGCTCCTGCCCGCGGTTCACCTGCTCGCCGGGCGCGGTCAGCATCTCCCACACCGCGCCGTGCGACGGCGCCGCGACTGTTGCCTCGGCAAGATCGGCGAACCGCGCCTTCTCCTCCACCAGCTCGGTCTTGAGCATTGCCATTCGCGCCTCGCTCTGCTGCAGCTCGGCCGAAAGCTCCACCACCTGCTGCTGCAGCTCGTCGGCGCGCTGCGAGGAGCGCGGCCGGTCGTTGTAGCTGTCGCCGACGAAAGTGCCGGCCCTTGCCGCTTCGAGCTCGATTTCGACGTTCCGCGCTCGCTGCTCGGCCACGGCAATGGCCTGATCGGCGATGTCGCGCTCGCGTCGTGCTTTGTCGAGAGATGCGCGGGTCTGATAGCCCCGCGCCGCCAGGGCCTCGGTTCGCGCAAGCACGTCGGCAGCTTCCTCACGTCGCGAAACCGCCATTGCGATCTCGCTTCGGAGCTCGGCGATGCGTCCCTCGAGTTGCCGCACGCGCCCGTCCTGGAACTTCTGGGTCTGCGTCACGAATTCGGCATGCAACTGACGGGCGGTCTCGAGCTTGGCGACCGCAACCGAGCGTTCGTACTGGAGGCGCTCGATCAGCCGCCTGAGCTCGTCGAGCCGTGTGCGGTCGGCCCGCGGATTGACGATACGCAAGAGTGGCGTGCCGCGGTCTACCGTGGCCCCGACAGCAAGCGTGCCATTCGCCGGGGCGACCTGGCCCTCGATCGGAGTCCTGAGTGTGACGAGCCGCGCGTTGACGATCGCCTCGACGCTCGTCGTCTGCATCAGCCGTTGCGCCGGCCCCCAGCCGACGACGACGACGATGGCAAGGCCAAGCGCCGTCTTCAGCAACCGGCGGACGAGCGTGTTGGCATAGGCCGCCTGAAGGCTTGCAGAGAGGCTGGTCCCCATCTCCGGGAAGTCGCGCGAAATCCGCTCGGCCTCTCGCAGCAGCCAGTTCCGGTCGGCCGGAGCCGGCGCCGCCGGAGACGAGGGGCGCGCGATGACGTCGATCGCCTCCGCAGGGGTGACGACTGGTGAGGAATCAGAGCTCGGCTGCTCGGTAGGCTGCCGGAAAACCTGGTGGAGGTGTGTCAGACGGCCCGCCGCATCAAGCTTCTCGATCTCCGCGGCCAGCGCATCCACCCGGGCGGGATCTTCCGCGATCGGGAACTTGGACGCTGCTCCTAAATTCTCCGGCTGATCGGCGGACTCCTCGCTCGCTTGCGCCGGCACGGTCGCCACCGCACCGGATGCGCGACGACGTGAGCGGCCGTTCTGTCCTGCTCCGCGTCGTGCGGTCTGTTCACCTGCCATCGGCCCGCGCCCGTCGAGTTTGCGGCCGCCGGATCGTAGGGCCGACGGCGCGCGTACAACTTCTTGGAGATTATGAGCGCGGGACGGTCGGTATCCCGGGCTCGGTCATCCGACCCGGGATAATCTGGGAAGAGGGTTTCCAATTAGTGGCTGGTACACACTTCCGAAAAAATGAATCTATTCATGGTGTGGAATTGATGAACGGCGCGCCGGGCCGGTCCGATGACGGCGAGCATCACGAGGAGGCCGACGGCATAGGCAACCGCGCCGTGCCAGCTGAGCGCCGTCTGCGGGCGCGACCTTGCCCGCCGCGCGCCGTGCATGTCATACACGCGCACCGCGCGTCATTGAGGAGCGTTTGTCAGCGATGTTCGAGGGTTTTGGCAAGAGGCTGGAGGTCGCCCTGGAGGCGTCGTTGTTTGCGAATACCGCGGAGCCGGGCAACCCAGCGGCTGACGACAAGCTGCCCTCCCCCCATCACTGAGCGAGACCCGTGGGGCACATCATGCGCGCGAGCGTCAACGGTATCACGATCAACTACGAGCTGTCGGGCAGCCCATCAGCTCCGCCGGTGATCCTCCATCATCCGCTGGCGACTACCCTCTCGGTCTGGGACGAGCTGGCCGCGGTGCTCGAGCCCGACTACCGCGTCATCCGTTTCGACGCGCGCGGGCATGGCAAATCCGATGCTCCGAAGGGGGCCTATACCTTCGAGACGCTGACCGCCGACGTGATCGGCCTGATGGATCACCTTGGAGTGAGGAAGGCGGGCTTCGTCGGGCTTTCCATGGGCGGGTTCGTCGGCCAGTACCTCGGTCTCTTGCACCCCGATCGCTTCCACGCGCTGTGCCTTGTCTCGACCTCGAGCAACATGGCGGCGCTCGGCCAGCAGATCTGGGAGCAGCGGATCAGGATCGTGGACGAGCACGGCATGACACCGGAGGTCGTCGACGGCGCCCTTGCCAGATGGCTGTCACCCGAGACTTTGCGCTCGCGTCCTGCCCTGGTCGCACGGTTCCGGACGATGATCGAGTCGACGCCCCCGAGCGGCTATGTCGGCTGGTGCCACGCGATCCGCACGCTGGACATCACCGACCGCATCCGCGCCATCCGGCTCCCGACCAAGGTCATCGTCGGCCAGCTCGATCCGGCGACGCCGCCGCTCGCCGCAAGAGCGATCCACCAGGCGGTCGAAGGCTCCGAGCTGGTGATCATGCCGGACGTATCGCACATGCTCCAGGTCGAGGCGCCCGAAGCCTTCCATGGCCACGTGCTGCCGTTCCTGGCCACGCACGCTCGGAACCCTTAGTCTGACATGACGCGCATCCTGGTCGTCGGCGGCTACGGGGCGTTCGGCACGCGCGTAGCGGAACGGCTGGCGCGCGATGCAGGTCTAGAGGTCGTCATCGCCGGACGCTCCGAGGCGAAGGCCGCGACCGCGGCGAAAGCGCTCGCGGCCTCTGCGGCGGCTCGGCTCACGCATACCGTGCTCGATGCGGTCACGGCCAGCCCAGGCGACATTGCGGCGCTTTCCCCCGCCGTCGTCATCAACGCCTCGGGACCGTTCCAGGGCCAGCACGGCTACGCGCTTGCACGCGCCGCGATCGCATCGGGCGCCCACTATATCGATCTCGCCGACGACCGTCGGTTCGTGCGGGGCTTCACGGCACTCGACGCTTCCGCACGAGCGGCCGGCGTTCTGGCTGTCACCGGAGCAAGCAGCGTCCCGGCGCTCGCCGCGGCCGTGATCGACCACCTGGCGCCGCGGTTTGCCCGCCTGGAGAGCGTCGTCTACGGCATCTCGCCGGGCAACAGCTTCGACCCCGGCCCGGCCACCACCGCCTCGATCCTCGGTGCGCTCGGCAAGCCCTTCCCGATCCTCGACGAGGGTGCCGCGAGAACCGTGCACGGCTGGCAAGGTCTTTGCGCCCGCCGCATTCCGGGCCTCGGGCGGCGTCTCTTCGGCTACTGCAACATCCCCGATGTCGATCTTTTCCCGGCGCGCTACCCGACTCTACGAACCGTGCGCTTCTATGCCGGCGTCGAGGTGCCGCTGTTCCACCTGTCGCTCTGGCTGCTCTCGTGGCCTTGCCGCCTTGGACTCCTGCGCCGTCCCGAACGACTGGCGCCAACTCTGCTGTGGCTCAAGAGGCGGCTGGCCTGGCTCGGTTCCGACCGGGGTGGCATGTTCATGAGGTTAGAGGGGGCCGCAGCGGACGAAAGGGAGCAGCGGATCGACTGGCACATCGTCGCCGGCAGCGGGCACGGCCCCTACATTCCGGCAATTCCCTCGGTGCTCGTTGCCCGGAAGCTGGCGCGCGGAGAGCTAGACGCGTGCGGCGCAATGGCCTGCCTCGGGCTCTTCACCCTGGCCGAGTTCATGGTGGAGGTCGAGGATTTGGACATCCGGGCCGGCACCGATCGGCCGGCCACAATCTAGCTCAGTTCTGGTCTTCGGGCAGCCGCGGCAGAGGGAGGAAATCGATGCCCTCCTCCTTCAGCGCATGCGCTTCCTCGGAGGTCGCTTCGCCATAGATGCCGCGCCGCTCGGCCTCCTCGTAGTGGATCTTGCGGGCCTCCTCGGCGAACTTCGGGCCGACGTAATCGGCATTCGCCTCCACCTCGCGGCGCACGTTGCGCATCAGCGACAGGAATTCGCGGCGCGCCTCGGCATGCTTGGCGGCCTCCTGCGCAACGGCAGTGTCTCTGGTGCTGCCTGCGTCTTCGCTGCGGGTAGCCAGCCCCGGCGACATGATCGCCTTGGAGACGTCGGTCGCGTTGCATTCCGGGCACGCGATCTGTCCACGCTTGGCCTGCCGGTCGTAGCTGCTGCTCGACCTGAACCAGCCTTCGAACTCGTGCCCGTTACTGCATTGCAGGCGGTAGCGGATCATGCGGCCACCTTTTGCGCGAGGGTTCCCCGAAATTCAATTCAACATGGAACATTATGACAGAACCTTGAACAACCACGCTAAGCCACATCGTCGCTGCTGGCGGTTACATGTGTCTTGGTTACCACTTCATTGGCGGCTGAGCCGGCCCCACTGCCCGGGATTCACGGCAGGATGCGGCTGTCGTCAGTGACGAGGGCCAGCGCCAGCACATCGACACGGCTTGCGCCGGCGCGCTTCAGCTGGCGCGCGCAGGCCGACACCGTCGACCCGGTCGTGATCACGTCGTCGATCAGCAGCACGTTGCGGCCCTCGATCCGCTTCCGCGCCTTGACGGGCACCGCGAAGGCGCCGGCAAGGTTGCGCCGCCGCTCCGCCGCCGTCAGGCCGACCTGGCTCCGCGTCCGGCGCACGCGGGCGAGCACCAGCGGGTCGAACGGGATGCGCGTCTCCCGCGAGAGCTCCTGGGCGAGGATCGCCGCCTGGTTGAAGCGCCGGCTGATGAGCCGCCAGCGATCGAGCGGCACCGGGACGAGCAGGTCCGCGCCGTCGAGAAGCTCGGCGCCTGCGTCCTTGAGCCACCGGCCGAACAGCCGGCGGGCCTCGTGCCGGTCGCCATACTTGAGCTTGTGGATCAGCTCGCGCATCACCCGGTCGAACCGCGCCACCGCCCGCGCCCGGTCATACACCGGCGGGCTCTGCAGCGCCGCGCCGCTGATCGTGGGACCACCCGTATCATAGGGCATCGGCAGGCCCAGTCGGTCGCACAGCGGCGGCCGGATGAAGCTGATCGTGCGCCAGCATCGGCCGCAGAGGGAATCGTGCGTGCCGAGCGGCCGGCGGCAGACGAGGCACACGGGCGGCACGATGAGGTCGGCGATCCCGCACGCCGCCCCTGTCACGACAGCACCGAAGCGCGCCCCGAAGCTCGGTCGGACGGACAGCTCGCGATCCTCGGCGACAGCCATACTGACTCCGAACTCGACTACACGCCCGCCGAGGGTGGGACGGCAGCTCCCGCTCCGCTAGGATCAGGCGATGTCGGACGCCGCCGCACCAATGATCTTTGACCGGGCGCTGCTCACCCGCCGCCGAGACCGGGCAGC
>JBIOVC010000488.1:0-8499 GCA_044867545.1 Hyphomicrobiaceae bacterium
ATGCAGCTGGCCGCCGCCAAGGACACGGCCACCACCGAGCAGGATTACCTCGCCATCATCGCCGCCAAGACGGCGGCCCTGTTCTCAGCCGCAACGGAGGTGGGGGCCGCCATCGCCAACCGTCCAGCCGAGGAGCAGGCGGCCCTGCGTGCCTACGGCCTCAACCTGGGCATCGTGTTCCAGCTTGTGGACGATGCGCTCGACTATGCCGGCGAGAGCGCGAGCCTCGGCAAGTCCACGGGCGACGACTTCCGCGAGGGCAAGATCACGCTGCCGGTCATCCTGAGCGTCAGCCGCGGCAGCGCCGAGGAGCGCGCCTTCTGGCACCGCACCCTAGGCGAAGGCCGCATCGAGGACGGCGACTTCGAGCGCGCCCTCGGCATCATGCAGCGTCACGGCGCTATTGCGGCGACCATCGATCGGGCGCGTCACTACGGGGCGACGGCGCGCGAGGCGCTCTCTGCGCTGCCGCCCGGACCATCCCTCGGGGCATTGACCGACGCGGTCGAGTTCTGCATCGGCCGCGCGAGCTGACGCTTGCCAGGTGGCGCCGGCTTGAAGCCTCCCCCGTAATGGGGATGGCCGAGCCCGAAAGACCTCCCCATCTGATCGGCGTGGCTCGGGGGCTCGAGCTTCAGTCGAGCCGACGCCCGCAAAAATGGGGCATCCTGGCCGCACCCGGCCTGGGGACTGGTCAGGACGCAGCCTTGTTCGTTCCGGCTGTGCCCGGCCATGGGGCAAGGTCAGGGTGCGGTCCCCGCCTTCTTTATGGAGCCCCCTCGATCACTGTGCATTCGACCCACCAATCGGGTCTGGCGGCCGCGATGGCCATGGCGCTCCGACGCGCGTCGGCCCGTGTTGGGAAGATCGCAAAACACGTCGGCCCGCTCCCTGACATGGTGGCGCAGAGACAGCCCGCCTGGGCGGTAAGCGATGCCTTGATCTCGGCGATCACCGGAAGCAGCTTGACGGCGGCACCCTCCAGGTCGTTGCCGCGTGCACGCATGTAGCCGAGCAACCGCGACACGTCGGACAAGTCTGGCAGAGCCGGCGCCTGCACAGCCGGGGACGCCGGACCGCAGTCCAGCGCAGCAAACACGCTGCCGGTCGGCAGAGGTACACGTGGGTTGACCAGGACAGCATGCATCGCCGGAAGGACGGGCATCAGGGTCATGCGCTCCCCCTTGCCCCGAATGACGGCCGGATGGTCGGCAAGGCAGACCGGAACATCGGCGCCAAGCTGCGCTGCGATTTCCAGCCACGGGACATCGCTCGCGAGCTCGCGGTTGGCACGACGCACCGCGCGCAGGAGCGCCGCAGCATCGGCGGAGCCGCCGCCCAGGCCGGCCGCGACAGGCACCTCCTTCTCCAGGTGCACCGATCCGATGCGGAGGCGCGGCTCCGCATCGCGTAGCAGCGCCATAGTCTGTGTCAGCAGGTTCTCGCCGCCGATGTCTTGAGCGAAGGTGCCGTTGACCGTCAGCCGGTCGTCCGCCTCCGCCTCGATCGTGACCACGTCGCTGACACCGGCGAACGTGACGAGGCTTTCGAGCTCATGGTAGCCGTCGCCACGGCGTCCGAGGACGCTGAGCGTCAAGTTGACTTTGGCACGGGCCAGCTCGCCAACTCGCATGGTAGCGGCGTCTCGACGAATGCGGCCTGCACGGAAGCTGCACGGAAGCTGCCCGGGGCTACGGCCCCTTGGCATTCGCCTCGCTGCTCGACTTGGACCGAACCTCGCTGCGCACCACTTTGCCGCGCTTGGCCTGGCGGGGCTGGCTGGACGGCAGGCCCTTCTCCAGCTTCTCCCGCAACTTCTCGACTTCCGCCGGCTCTGGATTCAGCTTGAGCGCCTGGTCCCACTGGAAGCGCGCCTCGCGCTCCCGGCCGACGCGCCAGTAGGCGTCGCCCAGATGGTCGTTGAGCGTGGGGTCCTCGGGCTTTAGCACCACCGCCTGCTCCAGGTACTTCACCGCCGCATCGAAGTTGCCGAGCCGGTAGTGCGCCCACCCCAGGCTGTCCACGATGTAGCCGTCGTCGGGCTTCAACCGCACGGCCTTCTCGATCATCTTGAGGCCTTTCTGCAGGTTGCGGTTGTGGTCGATCCAGGTGTAGCCGAGATAGTTGAGCGTCAGCGGCTGGTCGGCGCTGAGCTGCAGGGAGCGCAGCAGGTCCGCCTCCGCCTGGGGCAGCTTCTTCAGCCGCTCATAGCAGGTGCCGCGGTTGTAGAAGAAGGTCCAGTGCCGGGTCTCTGGCTTGCCGATCAGCGCAATGGCCCGGCCGTAGAACTCGGCCGCCTCCGCGTAGCGCTTGTGGGAGCGCATGATGTTGCCCAGTGCCTCCAGGGGGCGAATGTCGCGCGGATGCTGGCGCGCAATGTCCTCCAGCAGCGTCTTAGCCTCCTCGACGCGGTCCAGCTGGTTCAGGTTCAGCGCCTTGTTGATGTCGATGGCCGCAGCCAGGGGTGTGCCCTTGGGAACGCGGTCGTAGGCATCGATTGCGGCACCGTACCGCTTGGCCGTCTCCTGCGCGCCGGCCAGTGCCAGCAGCGGGAACGGAGCGTCGGGCGCGAGGTGCAACGAAAGCTGCAGGAAGACGAGGCCCAGCCGCAGGGTGAGAGTGTCGCCGGCGGTCGGAACGGGCTCGTTGGCGAGAAGCTCGCCCAGGCCATAGAACAGCTCGGCCATGCCCTCCGACGCCGAGGTCACCAGCAGCGGGGTGCGGGTGCCCCCCTCGACCTCGCTGAGCAGGGCGCGGGCGTAAGGGTGTCCGTCGCCCTTGATCCGCTCGAAGTACCCGTTGAGGACGCTCTGCGCCAGCTTGGCGTCTCCGCCGTTTGCGGCGTGCCGGGCATAAGCCAGGGCGACGCGCAGGATGCGCTGGTCGTTCTTCGAGATGCGGTTATAGGAGGCCCGCGCCTCCGAGGTGCGGCCCCCCAGGTCGGCCAGCAGGGCGCGGTGATAGCGTACAAAGGTGGCGGCCCAGTCGGGCAGCTTCTGCGCATCCAGGGCGGCCAGCGCCTCGTCGGTCTTGTCCTGAGCCTGGAGTATCCAGGCCCGCGCCAGGAGGTTGGTCAGCTCCCCGATGGGATGCCCGCCGCCGCCATTGAAGTGCGACTCGGCCTCGGCATAGCGGCCTGCCTTGAATGCGGTGACGCCGAGGAGCACGCGCGCCACGCGGTTCGTCGGCTCGATATTGATGAGCTCCCTGGCCAGGGCCTCGGCGCGCTGCCAGTTGGCGCGGCTCGCCTCCATCTGCAGCGCCGAATCGATCAGCATGGCGCTGCCAGGATCGCTCTCCAGCGTCTTCTTGTAGAACACCGCTGCGGCGGGGATGTCGAGAACCTTGCCGGCAAGCCGGCCGGCAAGATAGCTGCCAAGCTGCGAGTGCGGCTCGATGGTCTGAGGCGGAGGGTCGCCGGCCGCCATGGCGGATGGCGCCACCGCGACGTTCAGCAGCACAGTCAGCTTGAGGGCGAGTGCAGCGCCAGAGAGCGCATTAGGCCGAACGCGCATGATACCTCGTCGAGGGGCCCGATCTGCGGATTTTCCAATCTTGGACCGAACGCTATCAGAAGTGGCTTTCCGTTGCGACCGTTCTGTTGGCAACTCCAACAGCTATGCGGCGGATTGTGTCAGCCTCGGGTCTGACACAATCAAGCACCGTGCCCGTTAAGCCATGGTGTCGGACTGAGAGGGTCCGAGACCTCCTGCAGGCGCATGGCGGCTGTATGCACCAGCTTGAGCGTGAGGGCCTTGCGGCGGGCGCCGGGAAGCCTGCGCTCGGGCGCGCCGCGTACAACCTCGCCGCCGTAGCGGTCGGCGACGATCAGGCCCGTATCGGCGGGCAGGACCTGGCGCGGGAAGGCCGGGCCCACGGCGAAGTAGAGCCGGTCGCAGAACGCTCGGTACTCGGGCCATTTGCGATCGGCGCGAAAGTCCTCGATGGAGGACTTGATCTCCACGATCCAGATCTCGCCGCCGCTTGTCACTGCAACGAGGTCTGCGCGCCGTCCGTTGGCCAGGGAGACCTCGGCCACTGTGGCCATTTGGTGAGCGTGCAGCAGTCTTGCCACACCGCGGCGGATATCGCAGGCAGCCGGGGACTGGCCAAGGGACCTAGGCCCATCCTGTGGCGCGTGGGGCTCCGGACGGGGCCCAAGAGCGGCCTCCGGCGAGAGTGAGGCCATCGGCGCGAGATCGCTCGTCACTGTGTCACTCCTGTCTCGGCAGATCCCGCGAATTGCGATAGAATTGAACGGCTAAAGGGCGTTCTCCTCCGGAATTCTCGAACAGCGCCCGCCGTTATCCAGGGATCGGCTCAGCAGCAGCAGACGGGGGCGACTATCGCATGTTTTTCAGACGCTCGCAGCAAGGTGAAGGTGCAACACAGCCGGTCGAAGGCGCACCCCAGGCAAGGGAAGCTGCGCCACAGCCGGGTGAGGACGCAACTGTGGTAGCTGCCAACGACCAGACCGGCATCGTCGGGGCAGGACGGCGCCAGCCGCTGCCGGCCTCCGAGCTGCGCCGCGTGGTCAACCCGTCGTCGCTCGGCTTCAAGACGACGGACGATCTGACGCCGATCAACGGCCTGATCGGCCAGGAGCGGGCGCTGAAGGCTATCCAGTTCGGCACCGACATCCAGAGCCACGACTACAATATGTTCGTGCTCGGGCCGCCGGCCTCGGGCAAGACCACGGCGGTGAAGGCCCACTTGGGCCCGAAGGCAGCCGGCGCACCGACACCGCCCGACTGGGTCTACGTCTACAACTTCGAGAACCCGAACCGGCCGAATGCCCTGCGACTGCCCTCCCGGCGCGCCAAGGACCTTGCCAAGGGCATGATCGCCGCCTTGGACGAGCTGCGCGGCGTGCTCCCCGGCCGCTTCGAGAGCGAGGACTACCAGACCCGCCGCCGTGCCATCGACGAGCAGTTCCGATCCGGCAACGAGGAGACCCTGGAGGCCCTCACCAAGAAGGCCAACACCCAGAACATCGCGCTGCTGCGCACCCCCACCGGCTTCGCCATGGCCCCCATGCACGAGGGCAAGGTGGTGAAGCCCGAGGTCTTCAACGCCCTCCCCGAGGCCATGCGACGCGACGTCGAGGCCAAGATCTCGGCCCTGGAGAAGGAGCTGGCGGTCGTCCTGGAGCGCCTGCCCATGACCGAGAAGCGGCGCCGTCAGCAGCTGAGCGAGCTCAACGAGGAGGTGGCGACCGCGGCGATCCGCGATGCCCTGGTCGAGCTGCATGCTTCCTTCAGCGACGTGCCCGAGGCCGCGGCCTATCTGGAGGCGGCCGGCCACGACATGGTGCGCAATGTGGGGCTGTTCCTCGCCACCGGCGAGGAGGAGAACGCCATCGTGCGGCGCCCCATCGACAGCGCCCAGGACCCGCGCTTCCGCCGCTATCTCGTCAACATCATGGCCTCGAACGGCGAGAGCGCCACGGCCGGCGCGCCAGTGATCGAGGAGAACAACCCCACCTACGGCAACATGGTCGGCCGCATCGAGCACGTCGCCCAGATGGGCACGCTCGTCACCGACTTCCTCCTCATCAAGCCCGGCGCCCTGCACAAGGCCAACGGCGGCTACCTGCTGGTCGATGCCCGGCGGCTTCTGCTCTCGCCGTTCGCCTGGGAGGCCCTGAAGCGGGCCATCAAGGGCCGCGAGATCCGCATCGAGCAGCCCGCCGAGGTGTCGGGCCTCGTCTCGACCCAGACGCTCGACCCGGAGCCGATCCCGCTCGACGTGAAGGTGGTGCTGTTCGGGGACCGGGAGCTGTACTACCTGCTGGCCGCGCACGACCCGGATTTCCCGCGCCTGTTCAAGGTGCAGGCGGACTTCGACGACACCATCGCCCGCTCGTCCGAGAACGACAACGCCTACGCCCGCCTGATCGCCTCGGTCGTCAAGGAGCACGGCCTCAAGCCCCTCGACACCTCTGCGGTGGCCCGCGTCATCGACGAGGGCGCGCGGCTCGCCGACGACCGCGAGAAGCTGTCGATCGAGCTCGGCCGCATCTCCGACATCGTGCGCGAGGCGGACTACTGGTCGAGCCAGGCCAAACGCAAGATCACAACGCGCGAGGACGTGGCGAGAGCCATCGAGGAGCAGATCCAGCGCGCCGACCGCCTGCGCGACCGCGCGCAGGAGACGATCGCGCGCGGCATCGTCCTGGTCGATACCGACGGCGCCGAGGTCGGCCGTATCAACGGCCTGTCGGTGATCCAGCTGGGCTCGTTCTCCTTCGGCCGCCCGAGCCGCATCACCGCGCGCGTGCGGGTGGGCTCCGGCCGCGTCACGGACATCGAGCGCGAGGCCAAGCTCGGCGGCCCCCTGCACTCCAAAGGCGTGATGATCCTGTGGGGGTTCCTGGCGGGACGCTATGCGCTCGACGTGCCGCTGGCCCTTGCCGCAACCCTCGTCTTCGAGCAATCCTACGGCGGCGTGGACGGGGACAGCGCATCCTCGGCCGAGCTCTATGCGCTCCTATCGGCGTTGTCGGAGGTGCCGATCAAGCAGTCGCTGGCGGTGACCGGCTCTGTCAACCAGCAGGGCGAGGTGCAGGCCATCGGCGGCGTCAACGAGAAGATCGAGGGCTTCTTCGACATCTGCCGCGCCAGGGGTCTCAAAGGGGAGGGCCTCGCCGGCCATCATGGCGTGCTGATCCCCAAGTCCAACGTCCAGCATCTGATGCTGCGGGAGGACGTGGTGGAGGCCGTGAAGAACCGCCAGTTTGCGGTCTACGCTGTCGGCACCATCGACGAGGGCATTGAGATCCTCACCGGCGCGAGGGCCGGCGAGCGCGGGTACGACGGCCGCTTCGCCGCCGGCACCCTCAACCGACTGGTCGAGGACAAGCTCAAATCGTTCGCGGAGCGCGGGCGCAACTTCACCCAGGGAGGCCGTGAGGGCGGCCGCGAGGGCAGCAGCGAGGGACCAGCCGAGACATCATGATCGCTCACGTCGCCCAATCCGGAGAAGATCGCGGGCGGGTCGTGATCCAGATCAGGTCGCGCCACCCGAGCGCCGTCGCCATGCAGGCCGCCGTGCAGATCGCGCGCGCCTTTGGGTCGGACCTGGAGAGTCTGTTCGTGGAGGACACGCAGCTGTTCGACTGCGCCGCCTACGCCTTTGTGCGCGAGGTGTCGCTGTCGGGGAGGGAGAGCCGGCCGCTGTCGCTCGATGCCATGATGCGCGACTTGCATCTGGCGGCCCAGGGGACACGGCGCCAGCTGGAGGCGCTGACGCGCCAGGCTCAGGTGCCGCTGCGCTGCCGGGTGGTGCGCGACGAGCCGTTGCGCGCCCTCACCATCGCCTGCGCCGAGGTGGGACCGTGGAACGTGGTGGCCCTCGGCGAGCCGTTCGCGGCCGGCCACAGCGGCGTGCTCAAGCAGATGCTGGCCGAGGTGTCCGGCACGACCGGTATCGTCACGGTGGGGCCCAGGGCCCAACGCATCGCCGGGCCGGTGATCGTGTGCGTGGAGGATACGGCCGAGCTCCCTGACATGCTGCGCACCGCGGAGCGGCTGGCCGCTGTCGACAACACGGAGGTGGTGCTGCTGCTCGTCGGCGCCGGCGAGGACGAGCTCGACCGCATGGAGGGCGAGGCGCGTCTCGTCGTGGAGGATCGCGAGGGCGTGCGCATCGCCCGCGCCGCGGCGGCGCCAGGCGCCGCGGCGGCCATTGCCGAGGCGCTGCGCCGCCTGCGCGGGGGCATGGTCATCTGCCGCTTCGGCGGCCTGGTCGTCCCCGACGAGGGCGACCTGAGCCCGCTCGCCGCCGCCCTGGAGTGTCCCCTGTTCCTGGTGCGCTAGACTTTCTCCGCCTTTGCGAACTGATACGTGCAGGTGGTTATCTCGCCGGTCTGGAAGTGCCTG
The DNA here is from genome assembly GCA_044867545.1 of Hyphomicrobiaceae bacterium. Taxonomy (GTDB): domain Bacteria; phylum Pseudomonadota; class Alphaproteobacteria; order Rhizobiales; family Hyphomicrobiaceae; genus DATLZB01. Next base: position 7,881 of record JBIOVC010000488.1, read on the forward strand.
ATCGCCGAGATGTCGAACGTGAGCTTGATCTTGTCCCGGGCGGACGCGGGCCCGTTAGTCGTATTGATGCGCAGCGCATCCGGGTCGATCTGTCCCTTCTGGGAGCGGAAGCCGCTGCCCTTCTTGCCGGTCGCAGAGGCCCAGAGGTCATCGATATCCCCGGGGGTCCTCACATCGACGCTGATCGAGCGTCCTGTCCCCTGACCTTTACCGTCGAGCTTCACATAGAAATCGAGCGTGGTCTTTCCATCCCGGATCGAGAGGCTGCTTGGGAGCTGCAGGTAGCCGTCGAGCCAGAACCGTTTGCCGTCGGTGTCTCTCGTGCACGCCTCCGCATTGACCCCAGGCTTGTAGGGGAAAGGAGTGAGGAACTTCTCCAGCGATCCCCCCGGCTCCCCGGGCCCCTTGCAGTCCGGCAACCAGGAGAACACGAGCACCACAGCAGCGAGTCTGCCAATCATCGTTCACACCCGCTCAAGATCCCGGGTTCGTCGACCGCAACCGCACGAGATCGGCCTCCAGGCTTCGCACCGAAATATTCGGCATTTCCAGGGTGAGCGCGATCGGCCGTACCGGCGCGCCGAGCACGCGGTCGAGCCAGCCGCTCGGAGCGGGACTT
>JBIOVC010000489.1:0-8555 GCA_044867545.1 Hyphomicrobiaceae bacterium
GGGGATTCCCGTCATCCCGATCGGCTTCAGGCAGCGCTGGCCGGCCATCATCCCGCCGAGCGCGGTGCCGCAGTAGGCGGCCTCGATGTCCTCCCGCTTCGCACCAGCGTCCGCGATCGCCTGGAGGATTGCCGGCGCCGCAAGTGCTGAGACGGTTTTCTCGTAGTGCCGGCCGAACGGGATCGCACCGGTTCCGATCACCACGACGTCCTGATCGCTTGCTGTCATGCAGGCTCCTGCAGCGGGACGAACTCGAAAGCCGGTGCTCCCTGCACGGCCGGATCGGCGGGCGGCGCGCGGCCGCGCAGCTTCACCTGCATATCGATGGCGAGCTTGCCGGGATCGACGCCGGCAATATGGGCGAGCACGCGGATGTCGGGACCAAGATCGACGTAGCCGAGCACGAACGGCGCGGTCCATCCGGGCCGCGCGGTGTGCACGACCGACCAGGTGTAGAGCCGCCCGACCTGTGGCAGCTCGGCTGCCTCGATCTCGCTTCCCGCACAGGCCGGACAGAACTCCGGCGACGGAAAGATGAGCTTGCCGCAGGCGGTGCATCGCCCTGCGACGAGCCGCACCTCGTCCCCGCTCACCGATACGGGCGCGAACTTGGTCAGGCGCTCTGTGCGGCGCGGAGGCATTTGTTTCCTGTCCCCTGGAGCGGTGTGTTTTGGAGATATCACTAATTTTTGTGTGCCCAAACAGCAAGCAGGAACCTGCGTGCCTTTCGGCAACAGCCACTGGTATGGCCGCCTTGGCTGCATTAGGATTCGATCGAGTGTCGCGGCCGATGTGTCCTTCAGATCGCGAAATTCGTTCCGAGTTCGCGGCACAATGAGACGAATTTCGCGATCAGGACACTAGCCACCAGCCGAACCGAGCTTGCCCGTGCACCCGAAGCCGCAACACTACGCCTATGATCTCGACGCCGCGCTTGCCTCCGTGGTCGGCATTCGGTCGATCGTTCCGAACGATGCCTCGAGCGCCGAGACGCTCGGCACCGAGCGGGAAGGCAACGGCGTTCTGATCCGGTCCGACGGCCTGGTGCTGACGATCGGCTATCTGGTGACCGAGGCCGAGACGCTCTGGATCACCTTGAGCGACGGCCGAGTCTTCCCCGGCCACGTACTCGGCCAGGATCATCAGACCGGGTTCGCCGTCGTCCAGGCTCTGGCCCGCCTCGATCTGAGCTACTTGCAGCTCGGCGACTCGAGCCGCATCGAGATCGGCGAGCGCGTCGTCGTCGGCGGTGCCGGCGGGCGCAAGAACGCGGTAGCCGCCCGCATCATCGCCAAGCAGGAGTTCGCGGGCGCCTGGGAATACCTGCTCGACGAGGCGCTCTTCACCGCTCCCGCACATCCGCTCTGGGGCGGCACGGCGGTGATCGGCGCCGCCGGCGAGCTGATCGGCATCGGCTCGCTCCAGCTCCAGCATGAGCTGCGCAGCGGCGAGAGCATCGACCTCAACATGGTCGTGCCGATCGATCTGTTGAAGCCGATTCTCGACGACCTCGTCATGCTAGGCCGGCGCTCGGGACCGGCGCGGCCATGGCTTGGCATCTATGCGGCCAAGATCGGCAATGAGATCGTCATCACCGGGGTTGCGCGTCGGGGTCCCGCGCGAAAGGCAGACCTGCGCGCAGGCGACGTCGTGGTCGGTATCGGCTCCGACGAGGTGAGCGAGCTGGCGGGCCTCTTCCGCCACATCTGGGCGCTCGGCGAAGCGGGCGTGGAGGTGCCGCTTTCCGTTCGCCGCAACGGCCAGAGCTTGGACATCCGCGTTCGCTCGGCCGATCGGCGCCGCGTCCTGAAACGCCCGATTCTCCACTGAAAACCGCCACTGTCAGCAGTTTGCAACCCGCCGCCTGAGAGGAACCCTCAGGCTGCGGTCGGCGTTTCCAGTCACGTTCCCCACTCACCCTCGACAAGGAGTCGAGCCATGTTCGGATGGGCCATCTTCTTCCTTCTCGTCGCGCTGCTCGCCGGCGCACTGGGCTTCGGCGGCGTGGCCGCCATTTCGGTGGACTTCGCGCGTATCGTCTTCTTCATCGCGCTGGTCCTGTTCGTGGTGTCCCTGATCTACGGCTTGGTTACCGGCCGCCAGCCGCCTGCGGTCTGAGCGCCCGTCATTCGGAGGTGTGCGAGGTTTCGCCGTCGGGATCTCGCCCATTTCCATTGCAGCCCGAACCGCGTTAGACCTGATGCCGAGATAGCCCTTCCGAAGGCTTCCGGCATGCCGAGACCCAAGGCCCGTCTATGCGCTTTCGCCAGCGCTCTCGGGCTCGCGTTCGCCACCCTGCTTGCCCTGCTGCCGCCGCGCGACGGTGCGGCGCAAGGTCTGGTGCCTCCGCCGCCGGAGCTCGCGGGCGGCGGTGTCGGGCAGACGCTTGCCGTCGCCGCCACGCACATGGTCTCCGCCGCCAACCCGTACGCAACCGAGGCAGGGCTCGAGATCCTGCGCGCCGGAGGAAGCGCCGTCGATGCGGCGGTTGCCGTCGCGCTCGTTCTGAACCTGGTCGAGCCGCAGTCGTCGGGGATCGGCGGCGGCGGCTTCCTCGTGCACTGGGACGCCGCGCGCAAGGAGGTGAAAACCTATGACGGCCGGGAGACGGCTCCCCAGGCCGCGCGTCCGGATCGCTTCATCCGCGAGGGCGAGCCGATGCCGTTCGACGAGGCCGCCTCCTCGGGTCTGAGTGTCGGCGTGCCCGGGCTCCTGCGCATGCTGGAGCTCGCCCACAAGCGGCATGGGCGCCTCGCCTGGGCGCGGCTGTTCGAGCCGGCCATCAGACTCTCCGAGCAAGGCTTCCGAGTCTCGGAGCGGCTCAATCTGATGCTCCGGCTGCAGGGTGCGGCACGCTTTTCGCCCGCCGCCCGCCGCTACTTCTTCGACGACGTCGGCTCCGAGCGTCCGGTCGGCAGCTTGCTGCGCAACCCCGAGCTCGCCGCAACGCTGAGGGCCGTCGCTCGGGGAGGCTCCGACGGGTTCTATCGGGGCCCCATAGCAGAGGCCGTTGTCGGCGCCGTCGCTGCCGCACCGAGCCACGCCGGCGACGTGACGCTCGACGATCTCGCCGGCTATGAGGCCAAGGAGCGCGCACCCGTCTGCACCACTTACCGCGCACGGCGCATCTGCGGCATGGGTCCGCCCTCCTCCGGTGGCCTGACGGTCGCGATGACGCTGGAGCTGCTCGAGGCATTCGACATCGGCACCGGCCCAGACGCGGCGATGCGGACGAGTGCGCTGCATGTGATCGCCGAGGCCGAGAAGCTCGCTTACGCCGATCGCAATCGCTACATCGCCGACCCGGATTTCGTGAGCGTCCCGGCGGGTCTGCTCGACGAGGCCTATCTTGCCGCGCGTCGTCGGCTGATCGATCCGGCGGCAGCGATGGCGCGGGCTGCTGCCGGCCTCCCGCCGGGCGTTGTGCAGCGCGCCTTCGGCGTCGACAGGACGCTGGAGAACGCCGGCACGACACACCTTTCCGTCGTCGACGGCGAGGGCAACGCCGTCGCGCTCACGGCCACCATCGAGCAGGCATTCGGCTCCCGCATCTGGGCAGCGGGCTTCCTGCTCAACAACGAGCTGACCGATTTCTCGTTCACACCGGGCAGCGCCGAGGCACGTGTCGCCAACGCAGTCGGACCGGGCAAGCGCCCGCGGAGCTCGATGGCGCCGACGCTCGTGTTCGGCCCTGACGGCACGTTCGAGGCGGCGCTCGGCTCCGTCGGAGGCAGCGCGATCATCTACTACGTCGTCAAGGCGCTCGTCGCGCTGATCGACTGGCAGCTCGATCCGCAGGCCGCTGCCGCCCTGTTGAGCTTCGGCAGCCGCGGCACCGCATTCGAGATCGAGGCCGACTACTCGACCGTCTGGTACGCACTCAATCTCCGGCCGCTTGGCCACCGCATCGCCCTGACGCTTCCCGTCTCCGGCACCCATATCGTCGCCCGGCGCGGCGGCATGCTGCAGGGCGGCGCCGATCCCCGCCGCGAAGGCGTGGCCAGGGGCGACTGAGCATGGGTGCGCTTGCGATCACCGTGGTGGGCGCCGGCATCACCGGCCTGTGGCAGGCGCTGACGCTGGCGCGCCGGGGCCATCGCGTCCGGTTGATCGAAGCCAGTCCTGCGCCCTTTGCCGACGCGGCGAGCCGGTTCGCGGGCGCGATGCTGGCCCCTTACTGCGAGGCCGAGGCCGCCGAGCCGGTGGTACGCGAGCTGGGCCTCAAGTCGCTTGCCCTCTGGCGGCAGACCTATCCGGACATCGTTGACAAGGGCACGCTGGTCGTCGCCGGCGTGCGCGATCGGGCCGAGCTCGTGCGCTTTGCCCGCATGACGGAGGGCTTTGAGAAGCTTGACGCCGTGGCCGTCGATGCGCTCGAGCCGGGCCTCGACGGCCGCTTCGCCGCCGGCCTCTACTATCCTGAGGAGGCGCACATGGCGCCGCTGCCGGCGCTCCGCTTCCTTCTCGATGCGGCGCGGGCTGCCGGTGCCGAGGTGGTGCTCGGCCGGCCCTGGTCGGGCGAGCGGGCCGGCGGCGGCTATGTCATCGATTGCCGCGGCCTTGCTGCCCGCGTCGAGCTTTCCCGCCTGCGCGGGGTCCGCGGCGAGCGCGTCATCGTCCGCACGAGCGAGGTCCGACTGGAGCGCGCGATTCGCCTGCTGCACCCCCGCCAGCCGCTCTACGTCGTGCCCTGGCCGGATCAGCACTTCATGATCGGTGCCACCGTCATCGAGAGCGAGGACAAGGGCCCGGCGACCGTACGCTCGGCCCTGGAGTTGCTGGGTGCGGCCTACGCGCTCCATCCGGCTTTCGGCGAGGCGGAGATCGTCGACCTTGGTGCGGGCGTCAGGCCGGCCTTTCCCGACAACGTGCCGAAGGTTATCGTGCGTGGACAAACCATCTACGTGAACGGTCTCTATCGCCACGGCTTCCTGATGGCGCCCGCCCTCGCCGCTGCGGTTGCCGATCTGCTGGCCGGCGGCAAGCCGCATCTGGGCATCGTCGAGATCGAGTGACGGCGCCCTGTGGGGCGCACCCCTCTTGCATCTTGGCCCCGCGCCTGCAATCTCAAGCCGAGAAAGGTTCCGCCACGTATGCCCGCAGCACCGAGACCCGCATCCGAGCAGCCTGCGCCTTTGCGCATCATCGTCAACGGCGAGCCGGCCGAGACCTCGGCGCGCACGCTGGCCGACCTGCTGACCGAGGCGGGCTATGATGTTGCCAAGGTCGCCACCGCTCGCAACGGCGTGTTCGTAGCCGTGGCCGCACGCGCCGGCACGGTGCTCGAGCGCGGCGATCGGATCGAGATCGTCGCGCCGCGGGCGGGCGGATGACAATGCCGATGCAGAAAGCCAGCAACGACGCCTCTCACACCGAGCCGCTCACGCTCTACGGCGTCGAGCTTTCCTCCCGCCTGCTGCTCGGCACTGCTCGCTACCCCTCGCCGCAGGTCCTCGCCGACGCCGTTGCGGCATCCGCCGCCGGCATCGTCACGGTGTCGCTGCGGCGCGAGCGCGCGCGTGCCGGGACCGGAGAGCGGTTCTTCGACCTCATTCGAGGCCTCGGCGTGCACGTGATGCCGAATACGGCCGGCTGTCGCACGCCGAAGGAGGCGATTGCCACTGCCCAGATGGCGCGCGAGCTTTTTGCGACGAGTTGGATCAAGCTCGAGGTGATCGCCAACGACGTCACGCTGCAGCCCGATCTCTTCGGGTTGGTGGAAGCAGCCGACGCCCTCGCCAAGGACGGCTTCCAGGTGTTTCCCTACACGACCGAGGACCTGAGCACGGCCGAGCGGCTGCTCGCCGCCGGCTGCGAGGTGCTGATGCCCTGGGGCGCGCCGATCGGCACCGGGCGCGGTCTCGCCAACCCTTATGCGCTCCGCACCATGCGCAACTACTTCCCGGGAACACCGCTGATCATCGACGCCGGTATCGGTGCGCCCTCCCATGCGGCCGCCGCGATGGAGATGGGCTACGACGCCGTGCTGCTCAACACCGCGGTCGCCAAGGCACACGACCCCGCCCGTATGGCCGCCGCTTTCCGCGCCGCGATCGAGGCCGGCAGGACGGCCTATGAGGCCGGACTGATCGAGGCGCGCGACATGGCGGCACCCTCGACGCCGGTCGCCGGCACGCCGTTCTTCGATCTCGAGCGGCGGAAATGAGCGGGGCGCCCGACGTCTTCTATCCGATCGTGCCCGATGCGGCGTGGCTGGCGCGTCTCGTTCCGCTCGGCATCCGTACGGTGCAGCTTCGCCTGAAGGATGCGCCGGGCGAGGAGGTACGCCGGCAGATCGCCACGAGCCTCGAGGTCTGCGCGCGTCACCACTGTCAGCTCATCGTCAATGACTACTGGCGCGAGGCGATCGCGCTCGGCGCGGACTACCTGCATCTGGGCCAAGAGGACCTTGCCGCTGCCGACCTCACCGCGATCAAGGCGAAAGGCATAAGGTTCGGCGTCTCGACCCACAGCACCGAGGAGCTCACCATCGCGCTCGCCGCCGGTCCGGCCTACGTCGCGCTCGGCCCGATCTACGAGACGAAGCTCAAAGCGATGAAGTGGGCGCCCCAGGGCCTCACTCGGGTCACCGATTGGAGACGACGCATCGGTGACCTGCCCCTTGTCGCCATCGGCGGCATTACGCCGGAGCGGGCGCCTGCGGTGATTGCGGCCGGCGCCGACACTGTTGCCGTGATCACGGACTTCATGACGCACCCAGACCCCGAAGCGCGCGTGCGGATCTGGTTGGAGTGGGCCCGCAGCGTGCGCCCTTGAACCGCTCATTCAGCAGATTGCCGCATCATTTTGATAGCGCTGGCTAGCGCGTGGCTTGTACAACTCGATGAGGTTGTCTCCTGGATAGGGACGGGAGCCGCTAGCCTTGCGATAAGTGGCGGGTTCGTTGTTCGTTTATTGCGTACTCTCATGGCGTATCGCTTCAAGCTTCGCGAATCCTTTGGCGACGGCCTTGTCCGCATCGGCCAGGAGCAGATCAAGCTCGCCGCCGAAGGCCTTGGCGCATCGGCGGACGCCACTGCGATCCACGAGACGAGGAAATGCCTCAAGCGGCTGCGCGCGCTTTTGCGCCTCGCACGGCCCGGGCTCAGAGAGGCCGACTATCGCCGCGAGAATACCCGGTTTCGCGAGGTCGCCAAACTGCTCTCCGGGGCCCGCGATCAACACGTGCTGATGCAGACGCTGGCCAAGCTGGCCGCCGCCAACGATCTCGCCAAGGCCAAGCCCGTTCTGCGCCTCAACCAGGAGCTCACCGCACGCCAGCAGGCCGCAGCCGGGAAGGTGGATGCCGCCAGGATTTCGAAAGCCCGGCGCCTGCTCAAGCAATCAGCCCGCGACTTCGCAGCGCTGAAGCTCCGTCCAGATGAGTTCGAGCCGATCCTCACGGGCATCGCGAAATCCTATCGCCGCTGCCGGACCGCATTTTCCGAGGCCTATCAGCAACCCTCCGACGAGGCGTTTCACGAATGGCGCAAGTGCATACAGCAGCATTGGCGGCACATGCGGCTGCTCTCCCGCGCGTGGCCGGAATACTTCGCCGTCCGTGTTGCGGCAGCGCGTGAGCTGTCCGACATCCTCGGCGAGGACCACGACTACGCCATGCTGAGCTCGTTCGTGGCAGGCGACGGCAGGCCGCTTATGCAGCGGCGCGAGGCAGCGCGGCTAAGGGCGCTTTGCCGGGCGCGCCAGGACGAGCTGCGCAAAGCGGCACGGCCGCGCGGCATGCGGCTGCTGGCCGAGGGGCATCGCGGGCTCGTACGCCGGATCGAGTTCTTCTGGAACGCGGCCGCACAGATTCCGGCCGAGCCTGCCGAGCAGTCCGCGCCTGCAGGACCTCGCCGACCACGCAAGAAGGTGCGCAGGCGCAAGCCCCGGCCGGCGACTGGCGCCCGTGCGTCAGCCGCGCCGAAGCCCCTTGCCTGACCGCCGCGCGGCGAATTCGAGGCTCGTCACGGTCAGCACGCAGGCGATGCCGAACGCAGCCATGAACCAGGCCTGCCACATGCCCCAGCTGAACGCGCCGACCACCGCCGCGGTGACGAAGCTCGCGAGTGCATAGGGCAATAGCGCCGGCGGAAGGCGAGATATCGATCTGAGCAACGCGAGGCCGAGCGCCGAGAGCAGCAGCGCGCCGATGACGCCGAGCTCATACCAGGTATGCAGGTAGACGTTGTGGGCATGCGGCCCCGTACGCAGCGGATAGACATGGTCCGGCGGCGTCTCGGCGACGTCTGTCCGCCGGCTGTCGAGCGCTTTGGTGGAGGCGATACCGACGCCGATCCACGGGCTCTTTCCGACCTGCTCGGCAGTGTACCCCCAAAGGATGATCCGCTGGCGTGCGCTCTTCGGCAGCCACGTCGAGAGGTGGAGGGAGGCATCGCGATAGGTATGAGTGACGATCGGCACGACTAGCAGCGTCGCCACCAGCCAGCCGGCTGCCGCCAGCACCAGCGCCGGCCGCGGCCATCGCAGGGCGAGTGCAAATAGGGCGAGGCTCGCCACCAGCGCGAGCAGGGAGGTATCGTGCTGTGACAGGC
>JBIOVC010000490.1:0-4150 GCA_044867545.1 Hyphomicrobiaceae bacterium
GCCGAGCCGGTCCCAGCCGTCGTGCACGTCAGGGTAGCGCGCCAGCAAGCCGCGCGCGGCGGTCTCGGCCTCGTCGAGCCTGCCGGCGCGGATGAGGTCGATCACGGCGTTGGACTCGTCCATCAGCGTGTCGTCGTCTTCGAGGTCCTCGGTATCGGCGAGCTTGGCCGCCATTGCGGCCTTCAACTTTTGAACCTCCAAGCGGCGCCCGGCCGGTGGTTCCTCGCGCCGCCGCTGGGCCACGGCCAGCCCTTCGCGCTCCGTGGCTTCGTCCTTGGGGAGACAGAACTTCTTGTACTTGGCTCCGCTGCCGCAGTGGCAGGGATCGTTGCGTCCGGGCTTGGCCATAGGGTCGGGGCACTTTTCGTACGGGGAGGACGCATCCGTTGTATCGAGAGCTGCTGGCCGACGCCACGTTCCACAATCTCCTGCTCGCCTGCGACCGCGATCTCGCCGAGGAGGCCAGAGCCGGGCGATGCTCGTTGTGCGGTGGTGTGCTGCATTCGGCAACCTACCCGCGCAAGCCGCGTGGCCGGCCCCAGAGGGTGAGCCACCAGCTCGCGCCCGATCATGACCGGCGCTTCAGCTTCTGCTGTGCTGTCGATGGCTGCCGCTCGCGGGCGACGCCGCCGTCGCTGCGCTTCCTCGGCCCCAAGGTCTACCTCGCCACGATCGTCGTACTGGTCTCGATCATGCCGCACGGCGCAAGCCCCAAGCGCGTGCAGCGGATGAACGAGGCCGTCGGTGTCGATCGCCGCACCGTAGAGCGCTGGCGCCGATGGTGGCGCGACAACTTCACGGCGGCGCCGTTCTGGCAGATTGCCCGGGCCGCGTTCATGCCGCCGGTCGAGCACGAGTCCCTGCCAGGATCGCTGCTCGATCGCTTCGGTCACGACAGCGCCGACGCCATCGTCGCGCTGTTGTGCTTCCTTGCTCCCATCACCGGAGGCAGAAGCCACGCTCGATAGTGGCCTCGAAGGACCGGCGGTGACGCGCTCCTGTCCCGACAGCGATGCGCTGCGTCTCGCCTTCACGCGCAGCGCACATCGCACCAGAAGAAGAGCGACGGCAGCATCGTCATCGAGGGCCGCCGCTTCGAGGTTCCCAACCGCTACCGGCATCTCGCCCGCATCGAGGTGCGCTACGCATCGTGGGACTTGAGCGCCGTCCACCTCGTCGACGAGCGACGCATCGTGTCGTTCTGCTGGCGCGTCGAGCAGCTCGTCGGCGAGGGCGGCTTCGCCCTCGTCACCGGCGCGTCACCGGCGCGCCCGGCACCGGCAAGTCCGTCACCCTGCGCATCCTCGCCGAGCGCCTCGGCAACCAGCGCGACGTCAGGATCGGCATTGTCACGCGGCCACAAGCCGGCCTCGCCGACTTCTATCGCGAGATGACCATCGCCGGCGAATTGCTCGCCGTCGCCGCGCAGCGCGAGGCCCGACACATCGACGAGAAGCTGTTCCTGGAGACCGCCGCGCCGCCCGTCGCCGAGACCAGGGCCGCCTCGGGCCGAAGGCGATGACGCTGCTGCCCGTCGAGCCGGCGTGGCGCCTCAAGGAGCGCAGCGAGCGGGCCGCTCAACCGGCTGCCGCACCCCCCACCTCGCTCGACGAGCGCATCCTCGCCGCGCTCGCCGAGGCCGGAAGCCCGATCCAGCTCGCCGACTTGCGCCAGCGCTGCCGCGTCCGCGCCGCCACGCTCTATGAGCGCCTCCCCGCTCTCTCCGCCGCTGGCCGCATCGCCAAGACCGGCGACGGCTATCGCCTCGCCGACGGCTGATCGGCTCAGGCGTCCATCAGGCTCGAACTTGCCCCCAAAGGCACCGGCTTCCCAGTTCCGCTTCCCGGGCTCCCTACAGCATGCGGGAACGGGAACCGGGAACCTCAGCCCGCCCGCCCATCGATTGCCGTGCACTCCAGCCCCTCAAAGAGCGCGCTCGGGCTTACATTCACGGAGACGGCGCAGTCTTGCGAACGAGATGACGATGGCCGCGGACAATAGCTCGCAGCGCCGGTTGATGGCCTCCTTGTTCCCGAACAGCTTCTCCAGGGTTCGGGTACCGAGGTTTTCCCACTCCGGGCCGTCCTGGAGACGGCTGGCGGCAACCTCGAAGATGAAGACGAGCGAAACCGGGTCTTCGTTGGTGAGGGCGGTCTCAAAGTCCTGAGCCGCGAACTTTCCCAACAGTTCGAGCGGGATGACCGCCCGCGCGGCCGAGGTGTGGCCGATACGCGAGCACGCCACCTGCGGATTGAGCACCAGCATGTGGGTGTGATGCCCCCGAAGGGGGCCCTTGATGTACGCCGCGAAATCCTGATCCGGCGCGGCCATTGGCAGGAGCGACGACCAATAGCTCAGGTCCTCGGGCAACATCCCTGCTGGATTGAGGTTGCGGCTCTCCCGAAGCCGCTCCAGCAGCGCCTCCGGCGTTGCGCACTCCATGTATTCCGCCGCCGTGAGTGCCCGCTCAGACAGGATGCGCCGCCAATGCTCCGCCCGTTCGGCTGGGACGAGGACATCGGCGCTGAACGCATGTCCGGCCTGAAGGCGCGCATCCCGTTCAGGGGAAAAGACCGTAACGAACGGATGCTCGATCGTCAGGTCCTCTGAGGCGAGCTTAAGGGTCGTGCCGGTGAGTGTCGCCTCGAAGGTTACGGATTCTCCGGATTGGTGGTTACATCGACGGTGCGTGCGCCGCTGAGAGCGCTGCTTATGGCTTCGACAAAACGGTCCGCGGTGATGCTAAGTGTCAATCGGCGCGGAACTTTGACCCCCGATCGGCGTCCAATCTTGACCCCTCCTGTGTGTGCGTCTTCCGCTGCTCAAGGCCGGAGTTGCGGAGCGTAGCGGAGCAACGGAGGGCTTGAGCAGCGGGTCGCGCTTGGATGCCGATAGGGGTCAATGCGTGGCGCCGATCCGCAGTCTTCGATGCGTGCATCGCCAGCGTGGTACGGGAAACGCACGACGCTATCCGTGTTGCGATCACCACGGTCGTGATGGAGCGGATTTGCGTGATGGTGGGTGAATTCGCAAGCTTACGTGACTCCAAACGCGTGGCGTTCCACCTAGCGCACGGTAATCGTGGCGCGGCGTATCTTCCACGACTCCTCCAACCTTGACGCTGGCTCTGATCCAGGTGCGTGCCGCCGCGGCAGGTTGGCCGGAGAAGATGACGACCCAGTGGCACCCACGTTGGAGCAGGTCCTAGAGGCCATGGGCCAAGCCCCTTGCGTCAGCGCGGGACCCACCCGCCAAGGACGGTGGGATTGTCAGAGGACCTATGGCGCGGATGTCGGCCACGCGAAGAAAATAGAATAGCAGCATAATGCCAGCGATCGCTGCCAGCAGCAGCGAGACCAAGAGGACCGAGACCGTGGCATGTGGTCCCGTTCCTTGCCGTACCTTGACCGTCTGAGCGCTCGGTCGATCGACCGGCTTGCCGTTATCCATCGTGATTTCCGCCACATCCGCTACCGGTTGCCCGCGTGGTCGCCGGCGGCAGACTTGTTGATTCGGTGTGTCGAAGCAGGAGCAAAACGATATTTGGCCAACGCTAGGGGCGCGGGTGTGTTCCGGTAGGCGCCCGCTACGCGCGTCGGCTCGTTAAGCATTGTCACCGACTGCATTACCGAAGAGCGCTTGCAAGTGACGAATCCGGCGGAAGCCTGAGTGCTGTTATCATTGATAAGCTCAGGCATGCGAGGGACGGTAGCCTACCTTGGAAATCACGTTGCTCCAAAAAGTGGGTCTGAGGTGGTCCCCGCGAATCGGACATGCAGTTAAGCTTGGCTCGACCTGATAGGGACGAGCACGGATGAGCAAGACGAGACGGAAGCGCTACAGCGCAGAGTTCAAGGCGAAAGTGGCGCTGGAGGCGATTCGCGGCGAGTTGACGTTGTCGCAGCTGGGCGCCAAGTACGGCGTGCATCAGACGATGATCAATGGCTGGAAGAAGCAGGCGGTCGCGAAGTTATCCACAGTCTTCGAAAGCGGATCATCCGACACCGGAAAGAGCAGCGAGGTAGAGATCGAGAAGCTGCACGCAAAGATCGGTCAGCTGATCGTGGAGCGGGATTTTTTAGCGAAGGCCTTCGGTCGTTGAGCATCGACCGGAGGCGGCAGATGATCGACAGCGGCCACAAGTCGCTGT
>JBIOVC010000491.1:0-5769 GCA_044867545.1 Hyphomicrobiaceae bacterium
CGCCGCACCTGGGCGAACACGTCGGCGAAGCGGTAGCGCAGGTAGTAGGTGGCGCGGGTCTCGTCGAGCGAATGGTAGGCGCCGCTAGCGAGCACGTAGGTGGCGACGCCCGACGCCATGACGAGCGCAATGGCGAGCGCTTGCGCCCACATGCGGCGCAGGTCTCGGAGCAGCTTGCGGTCGAGCATGCGCATGCGTCTACCAAGTGATCTCGGATGGCTGCTTGCGGGTGGCGTTGACCTCGGTCGCCGTGATGCGGCCGTCGCCAAACAGCAGCACGCGGTGCGCCATCCCCCGGATCGCGGCATTGTGGGTGATGAGCGCCGTCGTCGTGCCGAGCTCGGCGTTGACCTGGGCGATCGCCTCGAGCACGCGCACCCCTGTCTTGCTGTCGAGCGCCCCGGTCGGCTCGTCGCACAAGAGCACGTCGGGCTGCTTGGCGATGGCGCGTGCGATCGCGACCCGCTGCTGCTCGCCGCCCGACATCTGCGCCGGAAAGTGATCCATGCGCGCGCCCAAGCCGACGAGATCGAGGGCCTTCTCCGCCGGCATCGGGTTGAGCGCGATCTCGGTCACGAGGTTCACGTTCTCCCGCGCCGTCAGCGACGGGATCAGGTTGTAGAACTGGAACACGAAGCCGACGTGGTCGCGCCGGTAGGCGGTGAGCCCGGCATCGTCGAGGTCGCTCAGATCATGGTCGCGGAAGCGCACGGAGCCCGAGGTCGCATGGTCGAGCCCGCCGAGAATGTTGAGCAGCGTCGACTTGCCGGAGCCCGACGGGCCGAGCAGCACCACCAGCTCGCCGGCGTAGAGATCGAGATCGACGCCCGCCAGCGCATGCACCTCGATCTCTCCGGTTCGGTAGGTCTTGGTGAGGCCCCGGGCCTGGAACACGACCTCAGGCATGCGCGTCACGGTCGGCGGCGAAGGCCGCCTCCTCGAGGCCGCACATGGCGATGCAGTCTTCGAGCGCGATCATGACACGTCTTTGAGCGGTGACAGGCGATTGCTTGCCGCAAATTGGTAGGCGCACCTCGATGGTCGGGAATTGACCAAGGTCAAAGGCGCGCCGCCTGGGCGGTCGGCGCGTCTATCGACAAAGCCTGCGATGACTAGGCGAGCTTGTCGAGCGTGATCGGCAGCTCGCGCACGCGCTTGCCCGTCGCGTGATAGACCGCATTGGCGATCGCGCCGGCAACGCCGACGATGCCGATCTCGCCAACCCCCTTGAGGCCGAGCGGATTGCTGTCGTCCGGCTCCTCCACGAAGATGACCTTTATGTCGTGGATGTCGGCGTGCACCGGCACGGCATATTCGGCCATGTTCGCATTCATGATGCGCCCGATCCTGTGATCGATGTGCGTCTCCTCGTGCAGCGCCATGCCGACGCCCCAGACCACACCGCCCAGGATCTGGCTGCCCGCGGTCTTGGTATTGAGGATGCGCCCGGCGGCAACTGCGCTGACGACACGCGTGACACGGACAACGCCGAGCTGCTCGTCCACCTTCACTTCGGCAAAAGTCGCAACATGCGTATTGTTTGCGCGCTTGTGGTCGTTGACGGGATTGGTGGTCCTCTCCTGCTCGATGCGGTCGACACCTCCGTGCCGCATCGCATCTGCGATCGGTACCCCACGCGATGCGTCACGCTTGCTCACGAGCTTGCCGTCTGCGAGCGCGACATCGTCGGGCGCGGCGTTCGCGAGCGGCGAGCTCGGCATCTGCTTGGCGAGGCGCAGCAGCTCGTCGCGGATTGCACCGGCGGTCGTCACGATCCCGTTCGCCACCGAGGTCGCAATCCAGGACCCGCCTTCCACCGGCGACTGCGGAAGGCTCGAGTCGCCGAGCTTGACGCTGACGTTGTCGAGCGGCAGGCCCAGCATATCGGCCGCAACCTGCGCCATGATGGTGTAGGTGCCGGTGCCGATATCGGACGTCGCACACGCGACCTCCGCGTGGCCGTTGCCGGTGAGCGTGATGCGCAAGGAGATCGGCACCTGCAGCGCTTCCCAGACGCCGGTCGCCATGCCCCAGCCGATGAGATCGCTGCCCTCGCGCATCGAGCGCGGCTCGGGGTTGCGCTTCTCCCAGCCGAAGGCTTCCGCACCCTGGCGGTAGCACTCGCGCAGCGCCTTGCTGCTGTACGCCTTGTCCTCGTGCTGGTCGCGGTCCGAATAACACCTGAGACGAAGCTCGAGCGGGTCGAGCTTGAGCGCGACCGCAAGCTCGTCCATAGCGGATTCGAGCGCGTAAACGGCGGGCGCGGCGCTCGGCGCGCGCATATCGCACGAGCTCGGGAGATCGAGCCTGGCGAGCCGATGCGCATATTTCGCGTTGGGCGACTTGTAGAGCAGGCCCGACCAGCCTGTTTCCTGCCGATGGAAGTCCTCGTACTGCGAGGTGATGGTCACCGCATCGTGCGTGATCACATCCAGCGTCCCGCCGGCATTCGCGCCGAGAGCGACACGCTGGATCATCGACGGCCGGTAACCCAGCACGAACATCTGCGGACGGGTCAGAACGACGCGCACCGAGCGCTTGAGCGCGCGCGCCGCGAGCACCGCCAGCACCACCTGAAACTGCGGGCGCAGTCCTGAGCCGAATCCGCCGCCCATGTAGGGCGACATCACTCGGACGTCCTCGGGCTTCATGCCGAAGATACCGCAGAGATACTTCTGCACGTTCTGCACGCCCTGGGTCTTGTCGTAGACCGTGAGCTTGCCGCCTTTCTCGAAGATCACCGTCGAGGCAAATAGCTCCATTGGATTGTGGTGCTCGATCGGAATGTAGTATTCGGCTTCGTGACGCACGGCGGCGGCAGCCAGCGCCTGATCGGGCGTGCCGCGCGCCTTCGGCGGCATGAACATGGCCTCCATTGGATTTGCCGGGGTCCCGACCGGAACGGCCTTGTCGCGCTCGCGAAACACGTCCGTGACGAACGCTTCCGCCTCGTATTCCACCTTGACCAGAGAGGCCGCGTAGCGCGCAACCTCGGACGTCTCCGCGACCACCAGCGCGACCGGCTGGCCGTTGAACATGATCTTGCCGTCGTAGAGCGGCCGGTAGGGCGACCCTTCTGGCGACACGTCCTCCTTGTAGGCCTGATCGTTGTCCGCCATGGCCGGACGGCTCTCGTGCGTCAGCACGGTGAGCACACCTTTGACCTTCGTGGCCGCGCTGGTGTCGATGCTCTTGATACGACCCTTGGTAATCGTCGCGCCGACCATGCTCCCGTGGGCAAGCCCCGGAACGTTGAACTCGGCGGCATACTTCGCCGCGCCGGTGACCTTCGCCACGCCGTCCACGCGGGACGTGGGGGTGCCGATATACGTCGTCATTGAGCTGCTCCCTCGATCTCCCTTGGCGACGACCGGCATCGTTTGCGGCCCGTCGCTAGCCTCCAGCTTTCCGCTCCATCCGATCGTGCCGATCGCGGCTGCGCCGCCGAGCACGGTACGCCGGCTAACACCGCCTGCCCTGTCGCTCTCGATGCGAGCGCAACGCGTGTCCTGGCCATGAACGCTCACAGGATCCTCTTGTTCGACTGCGACTGCGGCGTGCCGCGCGCCGCCTGCGAAAGCGCGCGAACGATCGCTCGCCGCGCCAGATCGATCTTGAACGTGTTGTGCCCGAAGCCCTTGGCCTCGCGCAGAATGACGTCGGCAGCCTCGGCGAACGCGGCCTCATTGGCCGCCTTGCCACGGAGCACCGCTTCGGCTTCCGCCTTGCGCCAGGGCTTGTGGGCGACGCCGCCCAGCGCAAAACGCGCTTCCCTGATGTTGCCACCATCGAGCTCGAGGCCGGCGGCGACCGACAGCAGCGCGAACGCATAGGAGAGCCGGTCGCGGATCTTGATGTAGGTATAGTTCTTGGCAAAGCCGCGCGCCGGCAGCTCGATCGCGGTGATCAGCTCGTCCGCATCGAGATTGTTGTCCCGCTCGGGCGTGTCGCCGGGCAGGCGATGAAAGTCCGTGATCGGAATCTCGCGCTCGCCGCTGGGACCGGTCACGTGGACCTTTGCCTCCAGCACCGCCAATGCCACGCACATGTCCGACGGATACACGGCGATGCAGGCTTCGCTCGTGCCGAGGATCGCGTTCATGCGGTTGAGGCCGCCGATCGCCGAGCAGCCCGAGCCCGGATCGCGCTTGTTGCACGGCGTCGCGATGTCATAGAAGTAGGCGCAGCGCGTGCGTTGCAGGAGGTTGCCGCCCACCGAGGCCATGTTGCGCAGCTGCTGGGAGGCGCCGGCCATGATGGCGCTCGACAGCATCGGATAGCGGCTCTCGACCAGCGGGTGGTAGGCGAGGTCGGTATTGCGCACGAGCGCGCCGATGCGCAGGCCACCGCTGGCGGTCTCCTCGACCTTGTCGAGCGGAAGCCTGTTGATATCGATCAGCTTTACCGGCTGCTCGACGTCCATCCTCATCAGGTCGACGAGATTGGTGCCGCCGGCAATGAATTTTGCTCCCGGGTTCGCCGCGATCTGAGCTACTGCGTCGGCGATGTCGCCGGCCCGCGCGTACTGGAACGGGGTCATGTCCGGCCTCCCATCGCGCCCATTGCCTGCTCGATCGCCGCTACGATGTTGGTATAGGCGCCGCAGCGGCAGATGTTGCCGCTCATCAGCTCGCGGATCTCATCGCGTGTCTTCGCCCTGCCTTCCGCGATCAGGCCGGCGGCCGAGCAGATCTGGCCGGGCGTACAGTAGCCGCACTGGAACGCGTCGTGATCGATGAACGCCTGCTGCAGGGGGTGGAGCGCGCCGTCGCGCGCCAGGCCCTCGATCGTGGTCACGCTGGCGCCTTCCTGCGTCACCGCGAGCGTCAGGCACGAAACGACGCGCCGGCCGTCCACCAGCACGGTACAGGCGCCGCATTGGCCGTGATCGCAACCCTTCTTTGTGCCGGTGAGATCGAGATGCTCGCGGAGCGCATCGAGCAGCGTCGTCCACGGCGCCAGGTCGAGCTTCGTGTCGGCGCCGTTGACGACGAGCGCGACCGGAATCGTCTGTGGGACGGGAGTTGGCTCCCCCGCCCGCTGCATCACTTTGCTGGTCTGCGGCATCTGTGTGTAGCCCTCCCTGTTGGAGCCTGCGTCGCGGACAATCCTGCCGCAGGCCAAAACGCAATCAAGTCGAAAGTCCGGGCAGAAGAATGCCCAACTCTCGCGCAAATAAGAACCCTGTCAGGTGTTTCCTGCCCTGCGGTCGGATCGAGGAACCATCCATTTGCGTCCGAGCTCGGTTGGCGAGCGCCAGGACGGGCGGGCCTTCGTCGACGCTCCGGAGTCTGATGGCGGCATTGATGAGCCGGTATCCGGGACAACCCTGGTATGCTCATGCTGGTTCCCCGGATTTCTCGTTCGACCGATTGGACGCGCGGGAACAAGGAAGAGCGATTGAGTGATATCAAGGGCCCCGATGTTAGGACGCGAGAGATGTCCGCCGTATGACTGCGGGCAGTCTCGAGTATTGGTCATTTTATGAGCAACCAGGAACGCGCGTCAGGAGATCAGGCAGACGTTATCGCCTTCTTGGCGGACCCCGCGTCCCACCCCGGCGTCAAGCGCGTGGAACGCTTCGAGACGCATGGGAACCTGGTGTTCCTGGCCGGCTCAGACGCCTGGAAGATCAAGCGCGACATACGCTTTTCCTACATGGACTTCTCAACGCTTGAGAAGCGCAGGGCCGCCTGCGAGCGCGAGGTCGAGGTCAACCGCCGCTTCTCGCCCGATCTCTACTTGGGCTGCGTGCCAGTCACGCGCTCC
>JBIOVC010000492.1:0-3070 GCA_044867545.1 Hyphomicrobiaceae bacterium
CGGCTTTGTTCGAGGCGAGGCTCCGCCGTGGAGAGGCTTTCGCTTGGGGCTGCCCTTCACCCTAACCCTCTCCCCGCAAGCGGGGAGAGGGGACCTGTCGGCGCCTGCCGCGCGAGTTTGTGTCAGACCCGCAGGGCATCGCCCTGCTCCGATACCGTCGGGAACAGCAGCCTGACAGTGGCGCCGGCGCCCTCGCGGCTCTCGATGCACACTTTGCCGGCGCTCTGCTGCACGAAGCCCAGGACCTGGCTTAGGCCGAGACCGCTGCCGCCCGCACGGGTGGTGAAGAACGGCTCGAACGCGTGCTCCAGCACGTGACGCGACATGCCGGGGCCCGTGTCGCTCACGGCGACTTCCGCCCAGGGCGGGACGGCAGGCTGCACCCCGCGCCGCATGCGGCGCTTGCTGGGGGCCGACGCCTCGCGCAGCGCGACGACGATGCGTCCGCCGTCCGGCATCGCATCCTTGCTGTTCAGCACGAGGTTGAGGAGCGCCGACTCCAGGTGGACCGGGTCGATCACGCACACAAGCGGTCTCTGCCCGTCGATGACGAGACCGAGATCGACGCGCGAACCGGCCGCCTGCCTCAGGATCGGCGCGAACCCGGAGATGAGCTGGCCGAGATCGGTAGCGCGCGGGCTCAGCTCCTGGCGCCGGGCGAAGGCCAGCAGGCGGTCGATGATGTCGAAGGCGCTCTTGAGCGAGCGGTCTGCATCGTCCACCAGCGCCATCGCCTCGTGCCGACTCTCCAGCGAAGGCCTGAGCAGCGTGAACGTGGTGCGGGCGATCTTGATGGTATTGCCGAGGTCGTGGGCGATGCCGCCGGCAATGCGCCCCATCATCTCGAGGCGCCGGGCCTGCGCCTGATGCGCGTGCTCCTCCCGGCGGCGGCGGCGGGAGTTGACCCACGCCAGCGCCAACCCCGAGGCCAGCCCCCAGACCAGAAAGGCGCTGCCGCCCACGACGGCGGCATGATTGTACCAGGCGTCGTAGACCTTGCCTTCCGACCAGCCCACCGCCGCGACGAGGGACCCGCCAGCAAGGGTCCGGTAGGCGATGATCCGTCGCGTCCGGTCGATCGTGCTGACGCTCCACGTGACGCCGCTGCCCCGAGCAATCGCCGCCATGAGGACGGGGCCCGCATGCGATGTCCCGATCGTCTCCTCATGGTCGGGCATGCGGGCGAGCAGCGTGCCGTCCGCGAGGAGCAGCGAGATCACGTTCTTCTCGCCGATCTCCAGGTCCTCGTAGAACCGCCTGAAGTGGCCGGGCGTGACGGAAGCCAATATCACGCCGCCGAAGCTGCCGTCGGGGTTGGCGATCCTGCGGCTGACGCTCACGAACCATTTGTTGGAGCGCCGGCTTCGCAGCGGCCGGCCGATGTATAGGCCTGCGTCCAGATGGTTCTCGTGGACCTCGAAATAGGGCCGGTCCGCGAAGTTTTCGCCCTCGGCCACCGCATCGTTCGACTCGTGGACGACGGAGCCATCCGCTCCGATCACGCATAGCGAATACACGGACGGAAGGCTCTTGAGCCGCTCCTTGAGCGCAGCTTTGGATGCGGGATCGTGCCGCGGCAGGCCCGGTGCCAACGTGAGCACGTCGCGTATGCCGATCAGCGTGAGGTCGATAGCCTGAACGGTGCGCTCGGTCTGTTCTGCGATCAGGCGAACCATACTGGCCGCCGATCGCTCTGCGGCGGCCGTCGCCTCGGCGTAGCTGCGCCAGACCTCCGCAGCCGCCGGCAGTCCCACGGCAAGGGCGAGACCGACAAGCGGACCGACGAGGAGAACCGGACCTCTCGCTCCCCCCTTTGGCATGCCGATATCCCCCCGCCCCCCCGCAGCCGCAATGCCGGGACGCGCGAAACGATCAGCCTGACCATGAAAAGCGCGGCAATCTCGATAAACTATGAACCATAAAGTCTAGCATGCGAAGGCAAGCCTGCACAGAGCATTTGTAAGCGGCAGACCGCTCAGCCGTCGACCAGCCTGTTGCGCACGGCATAGCGGATGAGGTCTGCGGTGGTTTTGAGGTTGAGCTTGCGCAGTGCGCTGGCCCGCGCCGCCTCCACGGTCTTGGCGCTCACGCCCAGCAAGTTGGCAGCCTCCCTGCAGGTGCGCCCCTCCGCGATCAGCTGCACGACGGAGCTCTCGCGCATCGTGAGCGCCGATGCGGGCGCCGCGCCGGACGCGGCGAGGAACGACGCGATCAGCGTCTCCGACACTTTGCCGGTGAAGAACGGCTTGTGCTGCGACAGCGCCTGCACGGCGGCGATCACGTAGTCGTCCGCATCCGATTTGAGCAGGAAGCCGCGCGCGCCCGCCTCCAGGGCATGCAGCAGGATGTCGTCGGTGTTGTGCATGGTGAAGATCAGGATCTCGGTGTCCGGCAGGTGATGCCGGATCTGGCGCGCCGCCTCGATGCCGTTGAGCTGCGGCATTGCATAGTCGATGATCGCCACGTCGGGCTTGAACCGGAACGCGTTTGCAACGGCGCTCTTGCCGTCGCACGCCTCGGCAACGACACGCCACGCCGGGCGGGCTTCCAGCAGCACGCGCAAGCCGCGGCGCACGACGTCGTGATCGTCAGCTATAAGAATGGTGGTCATACTACGTCACTGCTATCGGCTGTCGAAGGGATGCCGATCATGCTGTGCCCGCTTGGCCATAACAGCAAAGCTCACGCTTCTTCGCAAGCCGTCCATGCGCGACCATGACGATTAGGTGAGCAGAGGCCCGAAATAGGATTTCTCCTACTGCCTGTCGGCCGACGACTGGCAGATACATGTCGTTCCGCACTTTCCTGCGAATGCCGCCGTCATCCGGACCGCTTGTATCGTAGCCAACAGCAACGGAGCACATTGATGGCCGTGGCGATAAAGTCGTGCGCTCTCGCACGCGAGCCGCTTTACCTGCAGGTCTGCGAGCTGCTGACGCGCCGGATTGCAGACGGCGCGTGGAAGCCCAACGCAACGCTGCCCAGCGAGACGGAGCTTGCACGGGAGATGGGCGTGAGCGCTGGCACTGTACGCAAGGCGCTGGAGAAGCTCGAAGCCGACCGCGTGGTG
>JBIOVC010000493.1:0-2656 GCA_044867545.1 Hyphomicrobiaceae bacterium
GCCGCAATCGGGCAACATGCTCGACCGTGTGACCTCGACGGTCTCGAACTGGTTCGGCCTGCGCGGCTCGGACACGCCTGCCGAACCGCCGAAACCGGCGGTGCGTACGGCGAATGCCGCGCCCCCCACCTCGGCCCGGCCGAAGGCGCAGGATCAGCGGATCGCCGCGCCTAAAGCGGGCGCTCCCGCGGTCCAGCCGCCGCCCAGGCAGGAGGCGGCAGCGGCCGAGCCGCAGACGCATACGGTCGCGCAAACTCCAGGGCCGAGCGCGAGCCTGATGAGCGGCGCGCAACCGATCGTGCCGACGAACTCGTTCGAAAGCCGCTTCGGCGGCTTCCGCTGAGCTGACGCGAAGCGTCATCATCCGCGCAAGCGGATGATTCCGTACTCATCGTCTTTCAGAAATAACGGCAGTGACGACTGGATGCCCCGCCTTCGCGGGGCATGACAGTGCGTTTCGCGGATGACGACAACGGGCTGTTACGCGTAGCGTCCGTGGCAATGCTTGTACTTCTTGCCTGATCCGCACGGGCAGGGTTCGTTGCGGCCCACCTTGCCCCAGCTGGTCGGATCGTTCGGATTGCGCGCGACCGCACGCTCCGTGCCATTGCCGGCAAGCGCGGGGGCGTAGGCTTCGGCGAGCTCCATCTGGTCCTCGCCGGTGAGCGGATCGACCTTGTGGGCCTCCATATAGGGCAAGTTCGCCTGCTCCTCCGGTGGCGGCGCCGAGACGATCTCCACCCGCATCAACTTGCTGGTCACGCCCTCGCGCAGATTGCCCATCATCGCTTCGAACAGGCTGAACGCCTCCGCTTTGTATTCATTGAGCGGATCGCGCTGGCCATAGCCGCGCAAGCCGATCACCTGGCGCAGATGCTCGAGCATCACCAGATGCTCGCGCCAGAGATGGTCGAGTTCCTGCAGCAGGATCGTCTTCTCGACATAGCGGATGACGTCGGGTCCCCACTGCGCCACCTTGGCCGCCATGTGCTCGTCGGAGCGGCGCTCGACGCGGGAGAGCAATTCTTCGTCGGCGATGCCCTCCTCCTTCGCCCATTCGTCGACCGGCAGATCGAGGCCGAGCACGCGCTTGAGCTCCTCCTTGAGCCCGGCGGTGTCCCACTGCTCCGGATAGGCGTTCTCCGGCACGTGCTTGGCGACCAGATCGTCGATCACCGAATGGCGCATGCCGGCGATCGTCTCGCCCACGGTCTCGTCGCGCATCAATTCGAGACGCTCTTTGAAAATGACGTGGCGCTGGTCGTTCATCACGTTGTCGAACTTGAGCAGATTCTTGCGGATGTCGAAGTTGCGCGCCTCGACTTTCTGCTGCGCCTTCTCCAGCGCCTTGTTGATCCAGGAATGGACGATCGCCTCGTTCTCCTTGAGGCCGAGCTTCTGCAGCATGCCGTCGAGCTTGTCCGACCCGAAGATGCGCATCAGATCGTCCTCGAGCGACAAAAAGAACTTGGAGTGGCCGGGGTCGCCCTGGCGGCCGGAGCGGCCGCGCAGCTGATTGTCGATGCGCCGCGATTCGTGGCGTTCGGTGCCGAGCACGTAGAGACCGCCGGCGGCGAGCGCTTTCTCCTTCAGCCGCGCGACCTGCGAACGGATGTCGGCGATGCCGCGCTCGCGCTCGCTGCCTTCCACGTCCTTGAGCTCCTGGCGGATGCGCATGTCGGCATTGCCGCCGAGCTGGATGTCGGTGCCGCGGCCGGCCATGTTGGTGGCGATGGTGATCGCGCCGGGCACACCGGCTTGCGCGACGATATAGGCTTCCTGCTCGTGGTAACGGGCGTTGAGAATGGCGAATACCTTCGCCCGGGTGGCGCCCTCGTCGCCGGAATAGAGCGCCGCGAAAGCATTGGGATCGGTGAAGTCGTGCTGCTCCCAGCCCTGCTTGCGCAGCATCTCGGCCAGCTGCTCGGATTTCTCGATCGACGTCGTGCCGACCAGCACCGGCTGGCCGCGCGCCTTGCAGTCTTCGATCAGAGCGAGAATGGAGCGATATTTCTCCACCGCCGTGCGATAGACCTCGTCGTCGTCGTCGAGGCGGATCATCGGCAGATTGGTGGGAATTTCGAGCACTTCGAGATTGTAGATGTCGAGGAACTCGTCGGCCTCGGTGGCCGCCGTGCCGGTCATGCCGGCGAGCTTCTCGTACATGCGGAAATAGTTCTGGAAGGTGATGGTCGCCAGCGTCTGGTTTTCCGGCTGGATCGGCTGGCGCTCCTTCGCTTCCAGCGCCTGATGCAGACCTTCCGAATAGCGCCGGCCCGGCATCATGCGGCCGGTGAACTCGTCGATGATGACCACCTCGCCGTTGCGCACGATGTAATCCTTGTCGCGCTGGAACAGCTTGTGGGCGCGCAGCGCCTGATTGACGTGGTGCACGACCGACACGTTCTCGACGTCGTAGAGGGATTCCGACTTGAGCAATCCGGCATCGCGCAGCCGCTGCTCCATCTTTTCCATGCCGGCTTCGGTCAGCGTCACCGTGCGCTGCTTCTCGTCGATCTCGAAATCGGCCTTGTCGAGCTTGGGGATGTAGGTATCGATGGTGTTGTAGAAATCGGAGCGGTCGTCGAGCGGCCCGGAGATGATCAGCGGCGTGCGCGCCTCGTCGACCAGGATCGAGTCGACCTCGTCGACGATG
>JBIOVC010000494.1:0-4087 GCA_044867545.1 Hyphomicrobiaceae bacterium
GCCGATGCCGGAGCCGATCGCCGCCTGTGCCGCCACCGTGTTGGAGGAGGTGACGAACGGGTAGGTGCCGTGATCGATATCGAGCAACGCCCCCTGCGCGCCCTCGAACAGGATGCGCCGGCCGGCCCGCCGCTCACGGTCGAGCAGCTCCCAGGTGACGTCCATGTAGGGGAGGATCTTCGGCCCGATCTCGGCGAGGTCGGCCATCAGCGCGTCCTTGGCGATCTCGGGCTTGCCGAGGCCGCGCCGCAGTGCGTTGTGGTGGACGAGAATGCGGTCGACCTTGGGCCCCAGCGTGCCGAGGTTCTTCAGGTCCTGGACGCGGATCGCCCGGCGACCGACCTTGTCCTCGTAGGCCGGGCCGATGCCGCGTCCGGTGGTGCCGATGCGGCCCTCCCCGGCAGCCGCCTCGCGGATCAGATCGAGCTCGCTGTGCAGCGGCAGGATCAGCGTCGCGTTCTCGGCGATCCGCAGGTTCTCGCGGCTCACCGTGACGCCCTGCGACTTAAGCTTGCCGATCTCCTCCAGCAGCGCCCACGGATCGACCACGACGCCGTTGCCGATCACGGCGAGCTTGCCCGGGCGGACGACACCTGACGGCAGCAGGGAGAGCTTGTAGGTCTGGTTGCCGATGACCAGCGTATGGCCGGCATTGTGGCCACCCTGGAAGCGCACCACCACGTCGGCGCGCTCAGACAGCCAGTCGACGATCTTTCCCTTCCCTTCGTCGCCCCATTGGGCGCCGACCACAACGACGTTGGCCATGCCGGGTTCCTGTCGCAACTCGGCCCCGGCACGCGGCCAGGGCCGACTGTCACTATAGCGCAACAAATGGCGGCGGCCAGCAGCCAAGCGGCGCTCGGGTTCCCTCAGCGCGGCCGCCGCGGCGAAGCCCTGCGCAGAATCGGGCGGCGCTTTACGCTAATCGTCACGGCAGACCGCAGCGGGCTGACTCAGCGGGGATGACCCTGTATGTTTCGTGCGGCGGTCTACAAGCCGCCACGCGTTTGCAGCGAGGGATCCGACATGGCAGCAGCAGACACGAAGGACGTGCGCGATGCCAGATCGGCACTAGCGGGCGTGCAGGTGCTCGTCGTCGAGGACGTCTGGCACGTTGCGAAAGCTCTGAAGTCGGCGCTTGGCGAGCTCGGCATGATCGTCGCCGGCCCGGCCGCGAACATTTCGGACGCTCAGCGTATCGCTACCGAAACGCAACCCGACATCGCCGTGGTGGACGTCAATCTCAAAGGGGAGCTTGCCTACGACCTGATCGACTGGATGCACGACCGCGGCACCCAGGTGGTGGTCATCACCGGCTATGCGGTGCTGCCGAGGTCGACCGAGAAAGCGGCTGCCGTGCTGCAGAAGCCGTTCAGTGGTGCGGAGTTGCGGACCACTTTGCTGCAGGTGGTGGAGGACGGCGGGATCCGTTCGAAGGCCCGCTAGACCGATCATCGCAAATCCACCGGACCGGGACCTCCATCCGGCAGCGCACCCCCTCCACCGCGAAGTCGAGATCGACGGCGCCACCCAGCTCGTAGGGAATGAGATCCTGGATGACGCTGGTGCCATAGCCGGTCTGGACCGGCGGGACGACCGGTGGTCCATCCCGCTCGCGCCACTCGACGAGGAGGCGCGGTGAAGTGCTGCCGCGCGCTCGTTGGCGGTTCCAGCGCACCGAGACGCGGCCCTTCGGCGTCGAAAGCGCGCCGTACTTGATGGCGTTGGTGACGAGCTCGTGGAGCACCATCGCCAGCGACTGGGTGGCCTCGGCGGCGAGAATGATCCTCGGTCCATCTACTACCGCACTGCCCTCGCTCACGCAGGGAGTGAGCTCCCTGTGGACCAGCTCCGCCAGGTTGACACCCTGCCAACGGCTGCGGCTCAGCATCGCGTGAGCGCTCGCCATCGAATGGATGCGGCCGTCGAGCACCTCGAGGAACTCGTCCATCGAGGGATTGCCCTCGCGGCTGCGCCGGGCAATCGCGGAGACGCAAGCGAGCGTGTTCTTCACCCGGTGGTCGAGCTCGGCGACCAATAGATTCTGGTGCTCCTCGGCTCGCTTCAAGTCGGTAATGTCGCGTGTCAGGCCTTTGAGGCGCACGAGCTTTCCGGCGTCATCGAATTCGGCCTTGGCCGTCTCCTCGAGCCACAGCTCCTTGCCGTCCGGACGGACGTAGCGAAAGTTGATCGAGTAGGATGGGCGGTCCCGACAGAGGCCGTAGACGTGCGTCCGAAAGTGGCGCCTGTCGTCCGGGTGGACGCGGGCCAGGAACTCATTGACCTTTCCGTCGTCGCCAAGCTGCCTGGCGATGCCGAGCAGCTCGGCGGTGTTCGCGCTCCGGTTCGACAGCCCGGTGCTCGGATCCCATTCGAATGCCATCACCTGGCCGGCCGCCAGCGCCTGCTGGAGACGGGCCTCGCTCTCTTTCAGTGCGAGCTCGGCCTGCCTCGATTCGGTGACGTCGACCACTGCGCCGGAGAACCGTAATGGCTTGCCGCTCGGGTCATACAGGCACCGCCCCCGCGCGATGACCCAGCGGATGCTGCCATCCTTCTGGAGCAGGCGGCAGTCCTCCGAGAACCGCTCGCCGCTCGCGATCGCGCGGTCGACTGCTGCTAGCACGCGCTCGATGTCGTCCGGGTGTACGGCGCCAAAGTACGTCGCCCGCGGCGCGCCTTCCTCGGCGAGATTTGGATCGACAGAGCACAGCTCGGCCAGCCGGGCGTCGCAATAGGTAACGTCCGTCGGGACGTGCCAATCCCAGGTGCCGACCATCCCCGCGGCGTTGAGCGCGGAGGTCAGCCGATCCCGGCTCTCACGCAGCACCTGCTCGGACTGGTGGCGCTCGATCGCCAGAGCGGCGGTGTGCGCGGTCACCGTGATCGCCTCGATATCGCGCTCGGTCGGACCACGGGGCTCGCGGTAGTAATTGGCAAAGGTGCCGAGCACCCGCCCATCCGCTGCGCAGATGGGGGCGGACCAGCACGATCTCAGGCCGTGAGGCAGCGCAAGATGACGATAGTCCGCCCAAAGCGGGTCGGTGGCGATGTCGGTCACAACAACAAGAGAGCCGCGAAAAGCCGCGGTCCCGCACGAGCCGGCTGCGGGGCCGATCATCGCGCCGTCGATGGCATCGGTGTAGGCTGGAGGAAGGCTCGGTGCGGAGCAGTGACGGAGCCGATTGCCGGTCTTGTCGAGGATCAGGATCGAGCCCATCATCCCAGCCTCGGACTGCTCCTCGGCGGCCTGCATCAGGTCATCCAGCACATCCTTGAGCGGAACGCCCGCCGAGATCTGCGCGAGCACGTGCCGCTCGACCGCAACCTGCCTGCGCAGGCGCTCCTCGGCGTCGCGGCGCTCGGTAACATCGCGGGTGACGCCGAGCAGGCGGATCGGCCGGCCCTTGAGATTGCTGACGATCGAGAATTCGAATGCCACCCAGCGCACCCGGCCCGCATGCGGGTGGCCGTCGGGGTAGTCGATCCGGTATTCCGCCTTGCCCACCCCGCCGGTGCGGAGGGCGTCCGCGAAGGCGAGGTCGATCGTGGCACGGTCCTCCGGGAGGATGTAGCGCCGCCCCTCCTTCAGCGTCGCCGGCGGCACGCAGTGCCCGTGAATCCATGCAGCGCGGGTATCGCACTCGAGGCGACCGGTCACTAGGTCCACGGTGAAGGCCCCGAGCTCGGCTCCGTCGAGGGCGAGCTTCAGGCTCTCGTGACTGACATGCAGCGCCAGCTCGTTTCGGCGCCGCTCGTCGAGCAGCGCGGCCAGGACCAGCGTGCATCCGGTCGTAACCAGCAGCGCGATCTGGGCGGCGTGAACGCGCACGGAAGCTTCGACGCCCGGGTCGCCGAAACGGCCGATGCCGAGGATCGTGGTGGTGACGAGGGCGATGCCGACGACGAACGCCGCCCCCGCCGCGAATACCGGCCGGCAGCGGGCCGCGACCCACAGCAACAGCGGGAACAGCGGGGTTAGCGGGTCGATCGTCAGCCAGGTCGCCTCGCGGGGAACGAGCGTCAGGCTGATCGCCGCGCCGAGCAACGCGATCGCCAGGCCGCCTTCGATCCACTCGCTGCGCGG
>JBIOVC010000495.1:0-3441 GCA_044867545.1 Hyphomicrobiaceae bacterium
GCCAGCAGGCCCAGCAGTGGCTGCAAAAGCAGCAGGGTCCGCAACAAGGCCAACCGGGTCAGTCAGGCCAGCAGAACCAGCAGAAGAAGTAGGCGCCGCTTCCTCTGTCAGTCTCTCGATCGAGAGAACGCAGCGAGCGGGAATCGTCATGATCCCGCTCGCTTGCGCGTTTCTGGGGTTGTCGAGATCGCCGACGCTCTGGCAGACGACCTTGGTGTCGTCGTCGTCCTTCAACAGCCAGCCGACCGTCGCGCATTCGACCGGCCGCGTCCGCGGCAGCGCCGAGAGGTATTGCCAGGAGGGAAGCGGCTGCGCGCTGTCCTGCCAGCGGATGATGACGAGCGGGCACTCCTGGCGCATCGGCCTTCAGCTATCTCCGTGATTCGTCTGATCGAATCTAACAGACCGGCGCGCCGCGGCTGTGATTCCCCGGCCACTATCACTGCAACGAAGGATCAGCCGGGAATCCAGGCTGCCCGCCTCACAAGCTCCCCCACCACCCGCTCCACGCTCATCACGTCGGCGTACTTGTGGTGGAGGTCGAACAGGTTGACCTTGTGCGAGAGCTCGCTGCGGTCGAAGCAGCACTCCTCGACCACCACCACGTGAAAGCCGTGCGAGTAGGCATCGACCGCGCTCGCCCTCAGGCACCCCGACGTGCTCTCGCCGATCATGATGACGGAGCGTACGCCGAGCTGCGTCAGGTGGACGGCGAGCGGCGTTGCGAAGAACGCGCTCGCCCGCTGCTTGGTGATAACGAGGTCGCCCGGCTCCGGCGCGAACTCGGGCCGGATCTGATAGAGGCTCGCATCGACCGCCGCCCGCTGCCGCTTGGTCGAGCGAACCTTTGACGGCTGACTGTCTGGGCGCGTGTCGGTCGTCGAGTAGATGACGGGCAGCCCCGCGGCGCGCGCCGCGGCGAGGAGCCGCTTGGTCGGCTCGATCGCGCGCCAGGCGTTGATCCCGCACGAGGAGGGATACGTCTTCGCCACCTCCGCCACCGGCTTGGGGCCGCCCTGGTAGGAAAGCTCGTAGAGGTCGATCGCGATCAGCGCGGGATTGTCGCCGATGAACGTCTGGCGCCGGTAGTGCCTATAGATCTCGAGCACGTCGGCCGGGATCACGTCCCGCCAGCAGTGGTCCTCGAAATCGTCGGGCATCGATGGCTCCGTCGTAGGTCGGCGCTGACGCCGGGCAAGGCTCGGCGGAAGCCCGACGTGATCCTGCTCCCGTCACCGTCACCGTCGCTGTCGGGCTTCGCGTGCGCTCAGCCCGACCTACAAGCAGGCCGCCCTCGCTACTTCAGCGGATGCGGCAGCGGCTTGCCGGCGAGCCACGCCTCGATCGCCGCGACCGTGCCGCCGTAGAAGCCCTTGTAGCTCGTCCGGCTGACGTAGCCGACGTGCGGCGTAAGCAGCACCCGCGGCGTCCGCCTGAGCACGTGATCGGCAGGCAGCGGCTCGATGTCGTACACGTCGAGCGCCGCGCCGGCGATCCGCCCGTCGTTGAGCGCGGCGATCAGCGCCTTCTCCTCGACGATCGGCCCGCGTGCGGTGTTGATGAGGAAGGCGGTCGGCTTCATCCGCGCGATGTCCGCCGCGCCGACGAGCCCCCTCGTGCGGTCCGACAGCTTCACGTGCACCGTCACGTAGTCCGACTGCGCGAACAGCTCCGCCTTCTCGACCCGCCGCGCGCCGCATTCCCTGGCGCGCTCCTCCGTCATGTTCTGGCTCCAGGCGATCACGTTCATGCCGAACGCGCGGCCGACCTCGGCCATCCGCTTCCCGATCCGCCCCAGTCCGATGACGCCAAGGGTCGCATCGCGAAGGTCGCTGCCGACGCTGACTTGCCAACCACCCTCACGCACGCTTTGGTGCTCGACATGGACCTGCCGGGCGACACACATCAGCAGAGCGAACGAGAGCTCGAATGCGGCATGCTCCGTCGATGGCGATCCGCCGGCCGGGATGCCCCGCTCCTCCAACGCCTTGAGGTCGATCGCCGCGTTCCAGTGGCCGGTCGTCACCATCAGCTTGAGCTTCGGCAGCCGCTCGATCACGCTCCGCGGGAACGGTGTGCGCTCGCGCATGACGCAGATGATCTCGAAATCGGCAAGCGCCCGCACGACCTCCTCCGGGCCGGAGAACGGCTTGCGGAACACGACGACCTCGTGCGCCGCCTTGAGCCGCGACCAGTCGGCCATCTCCAGGGCAACGCCCTGGTAGTCGTCGAGAACGGCAATGCGCATGTGATCCCTTTCCTCCGGCGATCCTTTCCAGCATCTGCCTGAAATGCTCGCAATCGGCGGCCGGCGAGTCAATCATTCCCTCCCCCCGCGCGAGCGGGAGACATCCGCCCCACTTGACACGGTTCTGAAGCCTTGTACGAAACCGCTGCGGCCACCTGTAGGGAGTGACAGCGTGCCCCACGACGTTCCCGGCAAATCCGAAACGACCCACTGGCATGAGCCGTCCGGCCTGAAGAAGGCGGGCTTCGGCGAGTTCAAGAAGCAGCCGACTCCCTACGACGCCTTCATGGAAGCGGAAGGGCTGCCGGTCTTCCGGGACATCGGCATCTCCAAGGTGCAGAACCTGCCCCTCGTCCCGTGGAAGCGCACGGGCGGCAAGGGCCACTTCATCCAGCTCTACGGCACCGAGACCAAGTGGGGCTGCTACGTCGTCGAGGTGCCACCCGGCGGCGCGCTGAACCCGGAAAAGCACATGTACGAGGAGATCTTCCTCGTCGTCGAAGGGCGCGGGTCGACCGAGGTCTGGCAGGAAGGCGACAAGAAGAAGCACGTGTTCGAGTGGCAGAAGGGCTCGATGTTCTCGATCCCGATGAACGCCATGCACCGCATCGTCAACGCGACCTCGGGCGGCGCGCTGCTGCTGGCCGGTACGACCGCGCCGAACGTGCTCAACATGCTGAACAACGTGCAAGCCGTGTTCGACAACCCGTTCGTCTTCCGCGACCGCTTCTCCGGCGCCGACGACTTCTTCCGCCCGAAGGACGACATCGAGCCCGACCCCGTGCGCGGGCTTGCCATGCGGCGCACCAACTTCATCCCCGATGCCATCAACTGCGACCTCCCGCTCGACAACCGCCGCTCGGTCGGCTGGCGCCGCGTCGAGCCGTTCATGACCAACAACCAGTTCTATTTCTGGATCGGCCAGCACGAGCGCGGCCGCTACTCGAAGGCGCACGCCCACACCTCGGCCGCAATCCTGATCTGCCTCAAGGGCAAGGGCTACACCTACTCATGGCCCGAGCGCTGCGGCGTGACCCCGTGGAAGGACGGTCACGCCAAGGAAGTACGCCGCCTCGACTACGAGCCGATCGGCATGGTGACGGCGGCGCCGGGCGGCGCGCGCTGGTTCCACCAGCACTTCTCCGTGTCGAAGGACGACTTCCGGCTGACCGCGTGGTTCGGGCCGCACAATC
>JBIOVC010000496.1:0-6918 GCA_044867545.1 Hyphomicrobiaceae bacterium
GGTAGCTGTCGGGCTTCGCTCCGCTCAGCCCGACCTACAAGGTCGAATGGAGTAGCTCGATGATGCCCAGAGTGATCGATGCCAGGCATGCTGGTGATTTTCGGGTATGGCTTCGTTTCGACGACGGCCTGACCGGCGAGATCGATCTGGAGGATGAGTTGTGGGGCCCCGTGTTCTACCCACTCAAGGACGTCCCAGAGTTCGCGAAGCTCCGGGCCGACCCGGAGCTGGAAACGGTCGTTTGGCCCAACGGCGCTGATTTTTCACCCGAGTTCCTCCATGAGAAGCTCAAGACTGCGCTGGCCGAGAAGCAGGCCGCCGAGTAACCGCCCGCGCTAACGCCCCTACACCGGCCGCTCCGCCACCATGAACCAGGATGGCCCGGAGATCGGATCGTCCCACACCCGCCGCCAGCGGAAGCCGGCCTTCTCGTAGGCCCTGACTGCCCGCTCGTTCGCGATCGAGGGAAACACGCACACCGCGATCGCGAGCGTCGTCGCGAACACCTCTTCCTTGAGCAGCGCCAGCGCACGCGCCCCGATCCCGCGGTTGCGGTGCGCCTCCGACGCGATGAAGATGTCGAGGTCCCAGGTGCCGGGCTCGAGGTCGTCGGGCAGCTCCTCGCCCCACACCGTCGCATCGACCGCATGCCCGTAGCCGACCGCCGCGCCATCCGCCTCGACGATCCGGCAGATCGCGTGCGTCGAGCCCATGGCGAGCGTCACCTCGGCTTCCGTGCTGGCCTTGGGCCCCCACCACGCCTCGATGTCGGGACGCGCGAGCCATGCGCGGATCAAAGGTAGGTCGGATGTCGTCGCGGGGCGAAGCCTCACGTCGTGCGATGCGGCGGCCATCACGGTCGCCCCGATTGTCCCCTCTCCCCCGCGCAGCGGGGGAGAGGGCTAGAGCCTGCCCCGGGCTTGACCCGGGGGTGAGGGGCAGATGCCCCGCGACGTTGGTGAGGCACCTGCCCCTCACCCCGACCCTCTCCCCCTCGTGAAGGACAAGTGGGAGAGGGGGACCGTGGCCGTACCCGACCTGTCAGCAATGTGAGCATAGCGGTGAGGTCTGCTAATGCCGGAAGTGGCGCACGCCGGTGAACACCATCGCGAGCCCCTTCTCGTCGGCCGCCGCGATCACTTCGGCGTCGCGCACCGACCCGCCCGGCTGGATCACGGCCGTGGCGCCGGCTTCCGCCGCGGCAAGCAGGCCGTCCGCGAACGGGAAGAACGCGTCGGAAGCAACCACCGATCCCTTGGTGAGCGGCTCCGTCTCGCCCGCCGCCTTCGCGGCTTCAGCCGATTTCCACGCTGCGATGCGCGCCGAGTCGACGCGGCTCATCTGCCCGGCGCCGATGCCGACCGTCGCGCCGTCCTTGACGTAGACGATGGCGTTCGATTTGACGTGTTTGGCGACGGTGAAGGCGAACTTGAGGTCGGCCAGCTCCTTCGGCGAGGGCCGGCGCTTCGTCACCACCTTCAACTCCATGTCGCCGATGACCGCGTTGTCGCGCGACTGCACCAGGAAGCCCCCGGCGAGCGAGCGGAAGGTGAACCCCGCGGCGCGCGGGTCCGGCAAGCCTCCGGTCGTCAGCAGGCGGAGGTTCTTCTTGGTGGCGAAGATCGCCTTTGCCTCGTCGGTCGCGTCCGGCGCGATCACCACCTCGGTAAAAATTTGGGTGATCTCGCGAGCCGTGGCGCCATCGATCGTGCCGTTGAGTGCGATGATGCCGCCGAACGCGCTCACCGGATCGCACCGCAGAGCCTTGGCATAGGCCTCGGCGAGCGTCGCACCCAGCGCGACCCCGCACGGGTTGGCGTGCTTGATGATGGCGACCGCCGGCGAGACTTTGGGATCGAGCTCCGCCACCAGCTCGAGCGCGGCGTCCGTGTCGTTGAGGTTGTTGTAGGAAAGCTCCTTGCCCTGATGTTGCACGGCCGTGGCGACACCGGGGCGCGGGTTCGCATCTCGATAGAACCCCGCGTCCTGATGCGGATTCTCGCCGTAGCGGAGCGGCTGCGCGAGCCGTCCGCCGAACGCCCGCCAAGCCGGCGCCTTGTCGCTCACGCGCTCCGCGAACCAGTTGCCGATCGCTGCATCGTAGGCGGCGGTGCGCGCGAACGCCCTGGCGGCGAGTGCCTTGCGCAGCGCGAGCGTCGTCGCGCCGGCATTGGCGCGCATCTCCTCGATCACGCGGGTGTAGTCGGCGGCCTCGACGATCACCGTCACCCCGGCATGATTCTTGGCCGCCGCCCGGATCATGGCCGGCCCACCGATGTCGATGTTCTCGACGCACGTCTGCCAGTTGCCGCCCTTCGCGACCGTCGCCTCGAACGGATAGAGGTTCACCACCAAGAGGTCGATGGGAAGAATGCCGTGCTTGGCCGCAGCCGCCTCGTGCTCGGCCGAGCCGCGGACCGCGAGCAGGCCGCCATGCACTCGTGGGTGCAGCGTCTTGAGCCGCCCGTCCATCATCTCGGGGAAGCCGGTCAACTCGGAAACGTCCCTGACGGCGAGCCCAGCGTGCCTGAGCGCCTCCGCCGTGCCGCCCGTCGAGACGAGCTCGACACCCTGCTCCGCAAGCGCGCGCGCGAACTCTACAAGTCCGGACTTGTCCGAGACCGAGATGAGCGCACGCCTGACCTTGACCTGATCCTTACTGGGCACTTTTCTCGAGCCGCCAGAGCACGAAGGTTTCCCCGCAACACGATCCCCTGAGCACGATCTGCAGCGAATGTCGAGGCCCGACGGGGTCGGCGTAGTGCACGCTCTCCCCGAGCGTCAGCTCCGCGCCTTCGACCGAGAACCGCCACCGCTCGCCGCCGGGCAGCACCAGCTCGACCCGCTGCGCCGCGCCAACCCGCTCGCATTTGACGTCGGGGTGGAGGTGGAAGTGGACCGCGAACGGCACGTCCTGTTTCAACCGCAGCGTGCCGTGCAGCGGGCCGAGGCTGTCGTGCCCCTCGAGGACCGATCCGCTGGCGGCGAGCATGAGCCGTCGGCGGTGCACGAGGCCGAAGGCGGCGACATAGCCGTCGTGGTACGCGTCGAGCACGTCGCCGTGCGGCGTGATGTCGATGCTCCCTTCCACGTTCTCCGGAAACCGGATCGGCGCCGCGCCGATGAGCCGCTCGATCAGCGGGTGGCGAACGAGCCGCGAGGAAGACGTGGCGCCGACGCAGACCGTATTGTGGCTCGCCGTCGCGCGCGAGGCGGCCCGCCAGTCCTGATCGGCCGGACCCGGCGCTCCGCCGTTGATGAAGACTGCACGCCCGCCGGCGCTCAGCTCGAACGACAGGCAGCCCGCGTGCGCCGCGCCCGCATGCTCGAGCGGCGGCGGCGGGCCAGCGTCGGCGATCAGCACGAGCTCGCCGTGCTCCATCCGCACATAGCGCGAGTACAGCGCCTCGCTCAAGCCCTGCGACTCCGGCCCGTAGGCGATCACCGTGGCGAGCGCGTCGCCCGGCGTCGCGCCCATGCCGTTGAACCGGGCGAGCGACCCGTCGCCGAGCCGCATGAAGCGCAGCATCGAGATCATGCGGCCAATCGCGTCCTCGATCGCCGCCGGCGGCTGCCGCTCCCGTACCAGGAAGCATTGCCTGAGCGGCAGCAGGTCGAGCAGCAGCCCGACCAGCACAGCAGGGTTCCGGCTCACGTGACCGCCGTCGGCGAGGATCTGTGCCTCGAGCTCTGCCGCGATCTCCGCCTCCGCCTCCTTCGGATGCGCCTCGCGCCCGGCGAGGCTGAGACCGCCGAACAGCAGCGCCATCAGCGCGACGAGCCGCGGCGCGCCGGGCGGCGCATCGCGCCAGGTGGCCGAGAGCCGGACGTGCTGCCGCGCCAGGCTGTTGGTGGTGCGGTCGTAGGTGGCGTGATCGACATCCTCGAGCAGCAGCCCGGCATGCGAGAGCCAGGAGATGATCCGCCGGCCGATTACCTGTGGCTCCCAGGCCGTCGCATCCGTTGCATGGCCGCGCGCGATCCAGGCGGCGACCAGCCCGGTCGCGATCCTCTGTGCCGCCTCGTCGCCGTGTCCGGCGGCAGCGAGATGGCGCAGCCAGGAAAATCCATGCAGCTCCCGCGCCCATTCGACGCTCGGCGGCACCAGGTCGAACGGCGAGCCGTCGCCGAGCGCCGCCACGTGACCCGCAAGGCCGAGCTCGCCCTGCTCGATCTCGAGGGCAAAGCTCGGATCGGCCGCGCGGAGATCAGGCGGCACGATCAGCACCTCGTCCGCCACCGGCGCGCCGTATCGCCACCGCATCAGCGGCGAACGGAGAACGCGGGCGAGTGTGGTGCGCCGCGCCCGGTCGACGGCGAGGCGGGCGAGGCTGGTCTGCTCGGCGAGAGTCAGCTGCATGCGAATCCCGATAGCTCTCTCGCGCGGCCCTCACAAGGCAAGGCACCCGCGCGGGCTTGGAAACTCTGTTCGTAACCTCGGGATGGGCTAGCTAGTGTCCTGATCGCGAAATTCGTCTCAGTCTGCGGCTCGCTCGTAACGAATTTCGCGATCTGAAGGACACTAGCGGCGCCGTTCGAGTCGCGCCGCGTAGAAGCCGTCCATGCCGCTCTGAAGGGGCTCGGCAGCCGGCATGTGGAAAGGAAATGTCCTGAGATCACCGGCCGGCGTGATCCAGTCCGGATCGGCGCCGATTTCCGCGGCAGATATCGGTACGCGCGCGAATCGGTCATCCGCCTTCAGCGCCCGCTCGACCTGCTCGATGCCTTCCTCCGGCTCGAGCGAGCAGCAGGCATAGACGAGCCTCCCGCCCGGCTTAACGAGGCTCATTGCGTGAGCGAGCAGCCGCGCCTGCAGCTCGACGAGCCGTGGCAGATCGCTCGGCCGCTTCAGCAGCAAAAGGTCCGGATGCCGCCGAATCGTGCCGGTTGCGAGGCATGGAACATCCAGCAGCACGCCGTCGAGCTCAAAGCCCGGCGACCAGACTGCGGCATCGGCGGCAACGGTATGTCCCTGCAACTTGAGCCGCGCGAAGTTGGCCGTTAACCGTTCCAGCCGCTCGGCCGAGACGTCCACCGACCACACTTGAGCCCCGGCCGCGGCGAGCTGCGCCGACTTCCCCCCGGGTGCCGCGCAAAGGTCGGCAATTCGCTTTCCCATGACATCGCCGA
Organism: Hyphomicrobiaceae bacterium; assembly: GCA_044867545.1. Taxonomy (GTDB): domain Bacteria; phylum Pseudomonadota; class Alphaproteobacteria; order Rhizobiales; family Hyphomicrobiaceae; genus DATLZB01. The sequence continues at coordinate 5,131 of JBIOVC010000496.1, forward strand.
GAAGCCTTGCTGGCAGCGCCGCGGCAGCGTCCTGCGGCCACCATGCACCCTCCTGGTAGCCTGCCAGCGCATCGATGCGTCCCTTGGCGACGAGCCGGATCGACCCCGTCGGCAGCACCCGCCCGCCGAGCCTTATCCCCCACGTATCCCCGTCGCCCTTCCACTTATCCCCGTCGCCCTTCACCGTCAGGTCGAGCGCCGCCTCCTCCAGCGAGGCGCGGGCGATCTGCTCCGCGATCCGATCGCCATAGGCCGCCGTCCATCGCGACCAAAGCCACTCCGGGATGTTGCGCCGAACGCCGCCCGCCGTCTCGAGCACGCCGGCGCCACGCTCGGCCACCGCACGCAGCACGGCATTCGCCAGCTTGTCGAACCGCTCGGCCTTGCGGTCGCGCCGGCACTGCTCGACGGCGACGTTGATGACCGCATGCGCCGGGCTGTCGAGGAACAGGAGCTGCGCCGCTGCCGCATGCAGGATCGGCAGCAGGTTGCCGCGATCCTCGGGCAGCGGCCGCTCGATGAAGGCGCCGAGCACCGCCTCGATCTCGCCGTGACGGCGCAGCGCCGTCGTAGCGACGAGCCGGGCGAACGCGAGGTCGCGCGGCTCGAGCGTGCGATGCGGGTCCAGGGAGGTCGCGCGCGGGATCGCATCGTCGAGCGCATGCCCGTGCACGAGAACGTCGCGGATCAGCCGGGTCGCGAGCGCCCGCGAGCCGAAGCCTTGCGGAAGACGCCGCTCCTTGGTCCGCTCCGCCTTATTAGGCTTTGCCACGGACCGCTAGCCCCAGGGGCCGCGCGCGCCCTGCTGCGATGATCCCGAGGCCCACGGCCCGCTCTGCGCGCCCTCCGCGCCGAGGTCGAGCTCCGACGGCCGCGTCCCGCTCTGCCGCCACTCCTGCGCAAGCCGCTCCAGCTCCGCGATCCGGTTCTCGGTGTTCGGGTGCGTCGAGAACAGGTTGTCCATGCCCTGCCCCGTCAGCGGGTTGATGATGAAGAGGTGCGCAGCCGCCGGCACGGCTTCCGCGTCCTGGTTCGGGATCCGCCGCACGTAGCCCTGGATCTAGCGGAGCGCGTTGGCGAGCCAGATCGGGTTGCCGGCGATCGCCGCGCCGACACGGTCGGCCTCGTACTCGCGCGAGCGGCTGATCGCCATCTGCACCAGCATCGCCGCGAACGGCGCGACCAGGATCGCGACCAGCGCGCCGATCCAGCCGCCGTGCCCGTTGTCGCGCCGGCCGCCGAACAGCATGCTGAACTGCAGGAAGTTGGCGACCATCGAGATCGCGCCGGCGATCGTCGCGGCGACCGTCATCGTCAGCGTGTCGCGGTTGCGGATGTGGGCAAGCTCGTGCGCGATCACGCCGGCAAGCTCCTCGCGCGACAGCGATTCGAGCAGCCCCGTCGAGACGGCGACCGCCGCGCGCGACGGGCTGCGCCCGGTGGCGAACGCGTTGGGCTGCGCGTTGTGCATGACGTAGACCTTCGGCATCGGCAGCCCGGCGCGCTGGGCGAGCTGGCCGACGAGGTTGGTGAGGTCCGGCGCGTCGCGCTGGCCGACCTCCTGCGCCCCGAACATCCGGAGCACGACCTTGTCGGAGTTCCAGAGGCTGAACAGGTTGATGCCGAGCGCGATCAGGAAGGCGATCACCATGCCGCCGGCGCCGCCGACGAGCCAGCCCATGCTGACGAAGATGGCGGTCAGCACGGCCAGCAGAACGCCTGTTCTGAGCAGATTGGTGGGCATCGTCCTCTCCAGCGGGCGGTTCACTCGTTGGCGGGCCTTTGGTC
>JBIOVC010000497.1:0-3467 GCA_044867545.1 Hyphomicrobiaceae bacterium
CCACCATCAGCTTGCCTTTGATCTGTGTGCCATCGGTGAGCGTGATCTCGACCGGCACCGCGCTCGGCTCCGGGACATTGTCGATCTTGTTTCGCTCGAACATGCGCACACCCTCCCGTGTCGTTTCGGCACATGCGACCTCGACGATGTGCAATCTGCAAGAAGCTCACCGCAACGGGAGGCAATGCAACCGCAGCAGCGTGCGATGCATAAGTGGCGGGACGGACCTAGTTGGCAGTTCGCCCGCTGCCGGCTTTTCCGGCACCCTCTCTCGTTGCGGCGCCATTGCGCGGGGTCTCGAGGGCGGCATAGGCGGCATTGATCCGCCGGACCATGGCAGCGAGGTAGTCCTTGACCTCGGCGGGCAACTCGACATTGGCGAAACAATCGGGATGGTAGCCTTTCGCGAGCCGCAGGTAGGCGCGCCGGATCTCCTCCGGGGCTGCATCCGGCTCGACGCCCAGGATCCTGTGCGGCTCGAAGTCGTCGATTGCGGCCAGCCTGGTGCCCAGCGAGGCAGGCTTTGCCACCTCGAGCTGCCGCAGGACCGCCACCTGCGACTTGGCAATGTAGCTGCGCTCACCGGCGTGACTTTCAAAGTCGAGGAATAGGCTCGGGCTGTTAAGCGTGTCGGCAACCGCCTTGCCCATGGCCACCATCAGCTTGCCCTTGAGAAGCGTGCCGTCCGAGAGCCTGATCTCGACGTGGGCCGCGTGGCGCTCCTGTACGTACTCGCCTGTGCCGCGCATGGCGTCACCTTCACCAGCTCGTCTTAAATCCCTGCTCGCGGTCTGCGCGCCAATCTGGCCCGCGGAGCCATGCTCATGGGGCGCTGGCTTCCAGCGGGTCTGTGTGCTAGGCGGACCACAACCTCATCCACCCGACATCGAACAGTCCATGGACCTGCGCAACGTCGCCATCATCGCTCACGTCGACCACGGCAAGACCACGCTCATCGATCGCCTGCTCCAGCAGTCCGGCGCGCTGCGCGACAACCAGCGGGTTGCCGAGCGTGCGCTCGACTCCAACGAGCTCGAGCGCGAGCGCGGCATCACCATCCTTGCCAAGTGCACCTCGCTCGTCTGGCGCGGCACCCGCATCAACATCGTCGATACGCCCGGCCACGCCGACTTCGGCGGCGAGGTCGAGCGCATCCTCAATATGGTCGACGGGGCTATCGTATTGGTTGATGCTTCGGAAGGACCGCTGCCGCAAACCAAGTTCGTGGTGTCGAAAGCCTTAAGCCGGGGCATAAAACCCATCGTTGCAATCAACAAGATCGACCGGCCGGACGAGCGCCATAACGACGTGCTGAACGAGATATTCGACCTGTTCGCGACGCTCGGCGCGAGCGATGAGCAGCTCGATTTCCCGGTGCTCTACGGCTCGGCGCGCGAAGGGTGGATGGCGACGGACGCCACGGGGCCCAAGGCCGACATGGCGCCGCTGTTCGACCTCATCCTACGCCACGTGCCGCCGCCGCGGATCGAGGACGGCCCCTTCCGCATGCTGGCAACGACGCTCGAGGCCGATCCCTATCTCGGGCGAATCCTGACCGGCCGCATTACCTCGGGCAGCGTCCGCCCCAACCAAACGATCAACGCATTCCGGCACGACGGCGTGCTGATCGAGACGGCGCGTATCACCAAGGTGCTGGCGTTCCGTGGCCTCGAGCGGCAGCCGATCGACATCGGCGAGATGGGCGACATAGTTGCGATCGCAGGGCTCACGGTGGCGACGGTCTCCGATACGCTGTGCGACCCGGCGGTCGACAAGCCGCTGCCGGCGCAACCGGTCGATCCGCCGACGCTGTCGATGACGTTCCGCATCAACGATGGCCCGCTCGCCGGCCGCGAAGGCTCCAAGGTGCAGAGCCGCGTCATCCGCGACCGGCTGCTCAAGGAGGCCGAGCGCAACGTGGCGATCCGGGTCACGCCTTCAACCGAGACCGATGCGTTCGACGTCGCCGGCCGCGGCGAGCTACAGCTGGGCATCCTGATCGAGACGATGCGGCGTGAGGGCTTCGAGCTTACGGTGTCCCGGCCACGTGTGGTGCTCGAGGCCGACGGGGTGACCGGCGAGAAGCTCGAGCCGATCGAAGAGGTCATCATCGACGTCGACGAGGAGCATGCCGGCGTCGTGATGCAGGGCCTTGCGGAGCGGCGCGGCGAGCTCAAGGAGGTGCGCCCCTCGGGCGGCGCGCGACAGCGGCTGGTGTTCCTGGTGCCGACGCGCGGGCTCATCGGCTATCACGGCGAGCTCTTGACCGATACGCGCGGCACAGCGGTGATGAACCGGCTGTTCCACGGCTACGCGCCGTTCAAGGGTGAGATTCCGGGACGCCGCACCGGCGTGCTCATTTCCAACAGCGACGGAGAGGCCTCGGCCTACGCGCTGTTCGGCCTCGCCGATCGCGGGCCTATGCTGATCACCCCGCAGACGAAGGTGTACCAGGGCATGATCGTGGGCCAGCACACGCGCGACAACGACCTCGAGGTCAACGTGATCAAGGGCAAGAAGCTCACCAACGTCCGCGCCGCCGGCAAGGACGAGAACATCCTGCTCACGCCGCCGATGAGGCTGCCGCTCGAGCGCGCGCTCTCCTACATCGCCGACGACGAGCTGGTGGAGATAACGCCCGCCTCGATCCGGCTGCGCAAGCGCTGGCTCGATCCCAACGAGCGCAAGCGGCAGGGGCGCAAGCGCGAGGCCGACGCCGTTCCTGCCTGAGCCGCATTGCGGGCTCGGGAGTTGTCGCGACTTTGGATTCGGGGATCATGCGGTGCCGCCCAGCGATCGATCCGACGGCCCTGACAGTATAACGCGGACGACGGATTACGAGACCGCGCTTGCCTACATCCGGGACGGGGCCGGCCACCTGTTCGTCACCGGGAGCGCGGGGACCGGCAAGTCGACGCTGCTCCGCTACCTCGGTCAACAGGTCGCCGGGCAGGCGGTGATCCTGGCGCCGACGGGGCTCGCCGCGGTCAACGTCGGCGGACAGACGATCCACTCGTTCTTCGGCTTCCCGCCGCGCCTCATCAGGCCGGAAGACATCAAGCGCAGCCGCAACGGCCGGCTGATGCGGCGACTGAAATTCCTCGTCATCGACGAGGTGTCGATGGTGCGCTCCGACCTGATGTGGGCGATCGACCAGTCGCTGCGCGTCAACCGCGGGCGGCCGCGCGAGCCGTTCGGCGGCGTGCGCCTGCTGCTGTTCGGCGATCTCCACCAGCTGCCGCCCGTGGTGCAGGAAGGCGAAGTGGCCGCGCATCTCGAGTCGACCTACGGCGGGCCGTTCTTCTTCAGTGTCTCTGCCTTGCGCGAAGGGCCGGGCACGATGCTGCTCGAGCTGCGCGAGGTGTTCCGCCAGAGCGATCCGGAGCTGTTGCGCGTGCTGAACCATCTTCGCGAGGGCGAAGCGGGCGAGAGCGATCTCGCGCTGCTGAACCAGCGCGTCAAACCGA
>JBIOVC010000498.1:0-2271 GCA_044867545.1 Hyphomicrobiaceae bacterium
TGCACCTACGTGCAGATCGACGAGGTGCCGATCCCCGTCATTTGCGACCCTGCCGTGCAGGCAACCATTGCCAAACGCGGCGAGGCCGCCCTCTCTCTTGTGGACCTCTACGTCGATACCATCAACGATGCGATCCGCGACCGGCCGCCCGGCATGACCGTGGTCGTACACATGTGCCGAGGCAACGAAGGCGTGTCCGGCCTCGGCTCCGGCGGCTATGAGGCCATCGCCGAGCGCGTTTTCGACCGCCTCGAGGTCGACGGCTATCTGCTCGAGTACGACACGGAGCGCGCCGGCGACTTCGCGCCCCTGCGGTTCCTGCCCAAGGACAGCATCGCCGTGCTCGGCCTCATCAGCACCAAGGTGACCGAGCTCGAATCCAAGGACGCGCTCGAGCGCCGCATCGACGAGGCCGCCCGCGTCATCGATCTCGACCGCCTGGGGCTGTGCCCGCAGTGCGGGTTCGCGACCCTCTATCGCTACGACCGCATGGGCCTCGACGTGCAGGAGAAGAAGCTCGAGCTGCTCGTTGCCACGGCTCGCGACATCTGGGGCTGAGCGAATGCCCGCACCCAGCAGGGCATGGTACAACGGCTTCGATTACAGTCCGCGGAAAGGGGCGCCAGAGTGCAAGACGGCAATGCCGGGGGCGGCGGCTCGCAGATCCTCGTCGAGGGTGTGAACCACCTCTACCGCCCGCCGAGCGGCCGTGCGGTACTGGCGCTGGAGGATGTCTCCCTCGAGGTGCGCCCGCGCGAGTTCCTGGCGCTGCTCGGGCCGTCGGGCTGCGGCAAGTCGACCCTGCTCTACCTGATCGGCGGCTTCCTGCCGACCGAGCGCGGCCGCATCCTGCTCGACGGTGCGCCGATTGCCGGCCCCGGTCCCGACCGCGGCATCGTGTTCCAGCACTTCGCGCTGTTCCCGTGGAAGACGGTGCGCGCCAACGTCCTCTACGGCCTGGAGAAGATGGGTCTGCTGAGGTGGCCCCGCTTGTTCGGACAGTTTTTCCGCTTCGATGAGTGGAGCCTCTGCCGGGGTTAGGCTGCCAAGCGGACTGGCAGCATTCTCTGTGGGCCGAAGTAGGCTTGATCGGGCGTCATGTCGTCAAGGCTCGAATGCGGGCGGCGGCGGTTGTAGAGATCGAGATACCGCCCGAGCGAGGCTCGTGCATCCGACACACTATCGTAGGCATGCAGATAAACCTCTTCGTATTTGACCGTTCGCCACAGCCGCTCGACGAACACGTTGTCCCGCCACGCGCCCTTGCCGTCCATACTGATCCTAATCTCGTTCGCTGTCAGAACGTCTGTAAACGCCTCACACGTGAACTGCGAGCCTTGATCGGTGTTGAAGATCTCCGGCTTGCCGTGCTTCGCCAGTGCCTCCTGTAAAGTCTCGATACAGAACGACGCCTCCATCGTGATCGACACGCGCCACGACAGAACCCGCCGCGAGAACCAGTCGAGCACCACCGCCAGATACACGAAGCCCCTCGCCATCGGAATGTACGTGATGTCCATCGCCCACACCTGATTGGGCCGCGTGACCTCGAGCCCACGCAGCAGGTAGGGATAGATCTTGTGCCCACGCTCCGGCTTCGTCGTGCGCGGACGCCGATACAGCGCCTCTATCCCCATCCGCGACATCAGTGTCTTGACGTGACGCCGTCCGACCTTGCTCCCATTGGCAGCCAATAAACGGCGCAACATCCGCGCCCCGGCGAAGGGGAACTCCGTGTGCAGCTTGTCGATCTGGCGCATCAGATCGAGGTCCGCCGCCGGCACCGGGCGCGGCAGGTAGTACACCGTGCTGCGCGCAATGCCGACAACCTCGGCCTGTTTCGTGACGCTCAACTCGTGATCACGGTCGATCATCGCCTTGCGTTCAGCAATCCCGCCTTGCTGAGCGCGCCCTCTAAAAAATCGTTCTCCAGCGTCAGCTCGCCGATCTTGGCGTGCAGGGCCTTCACGTCGACCGCCGGGCTGGCCTGCGCTGACCCGCCGCCAGGCCCGAACACGTCCGCCGCCCCGCCTTCGAGCTGTGCTTTCCAAGTCGTGATCTGGTTCGGGTGAACGTCGAACTGATCCGCTAACTGTGCAATCGTCCGATCGCCCTTGATCGCTGCCAACGCCACCTTCGCTTTGAAAGCCGGAGAGTGGTTCCGCCGTGCTCTTCTGCTCATCGTCGCTCCTGATTCGCTGGCACAACCGTGCCCGCTGTCAGGCAGAGATTCCACTCATCGCACCGTCTGAAATTGTGGAACCACTTCTG